>NZ_JAMFRV010000151.1 GCF_026224925.1 Pseudomonas sp.
AAAAGAAGGGATCGAACGCTTTTTCGAGCAGATCCGCACTCATGCCACAACCGGTATCCGACACCGAAATCAACACGTATTGCCCTGCGTTGAGTCCCGGTTGCTGCTTCACGTAGTGATCGTCGAGTGACGCGTTTTCCGCCTCGATGGTCAGACGTCCTTGGCCACGCATCGCATCGCGTGCGTTGATGGCGAGATTTAGCAGCGCATTTTCAAGATTGACGGGATCGATCAATGAGTTCCACAGCCCTCCGCCTACCATGGTCTCGATCTGCACACCTTCACCTAAAGTCCGTCGCAGCAGGTCGTCCATTTCACCGATGAGCCTGCCCGAGCTGACAACCTTGGGTTCAAGCGGCTGGCGACGACCAAAGGAGAGTAACTGCGATGCCAGTTTGGCCCCGCGCTCCACTCCAGCCATGGCATTGATCAGGCGGCGTTGCCCACGATCGTTGCCGTCCATTTCGCCTTCCAGCAGCTGCAAGTTGCCGCCAATGACTTGAAGCAGGTTGTTGAAGTCGTGCGCAACGCCTCCCGTCAGTTGGCCGATGGCCTCCATCTTTTGCGCTTGATGCAGTGCCTTGCGCATCTCCTCCATATCTTGCTCAGCACGCAGGCTTTCGGTTGCGTCACGGGTGATTTTTGCAAAGCCCATGGGAGCGCCGTGCTCGTCATCAATCCGATCGATGACGACGTGGGCCCAAAACAACGTACCGTCCTTTCGAACGCGCCATGCTCTGTTTTCAAAGCGACCCTTTTCCAGAGCGATGCTAAGGCTCCGTTGGGGCTCGCCAGCAAGGCGGTCCTCTTCCGAGTAAAAAACGGAAAAGTGCTGACCAATGATTTCTTCGGCGCGATATCCCTTGATGTGCTGGGCTCCAGCGTTCCATGTAGCAACATGGCCCTGAATATCGAGCATATAAATGGCGTAATCGACCACGCCTTGAACCAACCGTCGGAACTGTTCTTCACTCAGCCGCTGCGCTTCAAGCGCCGCTCTTCGTTTCGTGAGGTCCCGGGTGATTTTGCTGTATCCGATCAACTGATCGGATGCGTCGCGTACAGGATTGAGGATGACGGAGGCCCAGAACACCGAGCCATCCTTGCGCACACGCCAGCCTTCGGTTTCGTACGTGCCGTCACGCAGTGCACAAAACAGGGCCGCCTCAGGCAGCCCGTCGACGCGATCTTCCTCGGTGTAGAACATCGAAAACGGCTTGCCGATGATTTCCGACGATGTATATCCCTTCAAGTGCTCGGCACCTGGATTCCAGCTCACCACGCAACCGTGAGTGTCAATCATGTAAACCGCCAGATCGCGCATCGACTCGATCAGGAGACGATAGTGATCATCGCTGCCCATGCCCATAACAATCCCATTGGCAGCCGTTGCCTGTTAGACAGGCATCTTACGCTTTGCGGGCGCAAGCTGAGCGGAGAAGCGGTCGCTTACGGCGGATGGAGGGCGGCAACACTGTGAACGAGGACACCCTTGCGCCGGCCAACTGTGAAGCAAACCTAATCCATGAGGGCGAATGACGACGCCGGGGAAATTGTGTTGTTGTCGATCGGAGCCCGCCCCCCATAACGCTCCCTAATCACCTGCTCAGCATCCACTCGGCCACGCGATCTAATATCACGTGTGTCTTAGCGTGACCATGCAGCAGTATTGGCCTAGGTCCCTCCCCGCGTACCTTGGCATCTCGCATCGTAGCGGCCATGCAAGACAGCTTTCGCGGGGAAAAATTCGCTCACATAAAGAATTGCGGGCATTAGACCACTACACTCGCTCTCGGCGTTCATTCGCCAACAGTAGTGCGAATGCTAAAGCTTTTTCGCGTGACGCAAATCGTTTTTCGCCATCCCCGTTTTTCGCCATCCCAAAGAACGGAACAACCCAGTCCCCAGATGGTTCAGCATCAAAAGGAATTTCAAAAAGCCTCAAAACCGGCGCCCTGGGCGAAGAGTGGCGGCGAGGTTAGGCTCGCGTTTGTGAAGACGTTGTAGACATGGGAATGCCTCCCGATCGGTGGCTAGCTCCCTGCTTTGGGAGTGATGATCTTTTGGTTGGGATAGTGCATCGTTTAGCCATCCTCACGATAGTTTTCGTAAAGCGAGGCAGAAACTTTGTGTCTCGTGCAGAATTCGCCGACAAGGCCCCTGGTCTACACAGCGCGACCCTTTGGATAACCAACGTATGACCAGCCCCCCCAAAATTGATCCCCTAGCCTTTCTCGGTAACGACAACGGGATGGCGGTGCTGATCAGATCTTTTGACTGGTTGACCACCCCTCTCGGACCAATCGCTGAATGGTCAACTGAGCTTAAAAGCATCACTTCCTTCATGTTGCGCTGCAATGTCCCAATGACGCTTCTTTGGGGGACAGAAGGGATCATGATTTACAACGGTGCCTACCAAGAGTTTGCAGGGCAACGCCATCCCGCACTTTTGGGCTCGAGGGTGTTGGAAGGCTGGGCAGAGGTGGCCGACTTTAATGCGCACGTGTTGAGGACCGGGCTGGCCGGCGGCACGCTTTCGTATGTTGATCAGCATTTGGTTTTATCCCGAAGAGGCGAACCAGCAGACGCGTGGTTGTCACTTGACTACAGTCCAGTCGTTGACGAGGCCGGTGTACCGGCCGGCGTTATGGCCATCGTTCGAGATACAACAGACAGGGTACTGGCGGAGCGAAAACTTCGGTTTGCGCAGGAAGTGGGAGGCGTTGGGACGTTCGAGTGGTACCCAGACACTGGCCAATTGGACGTGTCGGACCAATATCGGAGAATCTGGCAAATCGCACCGGATATTGAAGTGACTGAATCGTTACTCGTCAGCCTGATTCATCCAGACGATCGGCATCTTTTAGGACCCAGCCGATATGGATCGCCCAATCCCATCAGTTACGCCGAATTCCGACGGGTCGATTCAGAGACTGGCGACATTCGCTGGATTGCGCGGCGAGGCGAAGCGGTAACGCTGGCCGCCTCAGATCGTCAGCGCTATATCGGTATCGCCATGGACATCACTGAACGTAAGGCCGCCGAAGAGGCCATCGCACGCAGTGAGTTTCGTTGGCGAGAGCTGTTTGAACAGATGCAGGAGGGTTTCTTTGTCGGCTATGCCATACGTGACGAAGGCGGTCGTATGTTTGATTTTCAGCTGCTAGAAATCAATCCGGCTTTTGGCACGCAGACGGGCCTGGACGCATCAACCGCCGCTGGCCACTCCATACTCGAGTTGGTGCCCACATTACATACGTCTGTTATTGAAACCTATGCCGAAGTAGTCAATACGGGCAAGCCTATTCAATTCGAAATGAACGTTCCTGCGCTGCAGAACCGGTGGTTCGAGGCTCGCGCTAGACGCGTAGATGCGGACCGCTTTGCCGTACTTTTTGTTGATATTTCTGGACGTAAGGCCGCTGAGGAAGCTTTACGAGAAAGCGAAGTTCGATTTCGGCTACTGGCTCAATCCATGCCCAATCAGGTCTGGACAGCGGACAGTGCGGGTCAACTCGACTGGTTCAACAACCGCGTCTACGAATACTTTCAAGTTGATCAAGGGGCCCTAGACAGGGAGCAGTGGACCGCCATGGTTCACCCCGACGATCTGGAGGGAGCAATCACC
>NZ_JAMFRV010000152.1 GCF_026224925.1 Pseudomonas sp.
ACGTCGATCACCGCTTGCCATTGAGCGAGGGACATTTTGGTCATTTCGCCATCCTTGACCTTGATCAACAGACCGTCGCGTAGAATCCCTGCATTATTGATCAAACCGTGAATTGCACCGAAATCGTCAGCGACTTGGGCGACCATGTGGGTTACCTGTTCTTCGTCTGCCACGTTGCACAGGTAAGCACGCGCCTCCACGCCCTGGGCCTTGCACGCGGCCACCGCCTGGTCGAGCTTTTCCTGATTCAGGTCCACTAGCGCGAGCTTCATGCCTTTCCCGGCCAGATATTCGGCCATCGAGCGACCCAAACCCTGGCAACCGCCCGTGATAATTATTATTTTGTCTTTCAAAAGCATTTTTGTGGCCCAATAAACGATTAGTGGTACTGCAAAATTTTTGAGTGGCCGTCATGTTGCGACGGACGCTTCATAAGGAGTCGTAAGATGAGCGCGAAAGCGGCTAAGCATGCCCGAGAACTGTTGCTCAAGGAATACCGAGGCGTGTTGTCCACGCACTCCAAATCAATGCCCGGCTTTCCGTTCGGCTCTGTCGTGCCTTATTGCCTGGATGACCAGGGACGGCCGTTAATTTTGATCAGCCGGATAGCTCAACACACCCACAACTTGCAGAAAGATCCCAAGTGTTCGCTGTTGGTGGGCGAGCGTGGCGCTGAGGACGTGCAGGCGGTGGGCCGTGTGACGGTATTGGCCGAGGCGGAGAAGGTGCAAGACGCCGCAGGCATTGAAGCAGCTGCTCAACGCTATTATCGGTTTTTCCCGGAGTCGCAGAGTTATCACAGCGCCCACGATTTTGATTTCTGGGTGTTGGCCCCGGTGCGTTACCGTTTCATCGGCGGTTTTGGCGCGATCCACTGGCTTGACGACGTGGCGCTGGCCAATCCCTTTGCCGGTAAGGCCGAGGCAAGTATGGTCGACCACATGAATGAAGATCACGCCAAGGCCATCGCGCACTATGTTCAACTGACCGGTCTGCCGCATACGGAGCCCGCGGTGATGGTGGGTGTCGACAGCGAAGGCATGCACCTGCGTATCGGACAAGGCTTGTACTGGCTGCCCTTTGCCAAACCTTGTAATACGCCGACACAAGTTCGCGAGGCCTTGGTTTTGCTGGCTCACGCTGATAAATGGCCGGCCGAAGAAGCCGAGGAGGCTTGAATTAACACTTTTGCGACGTCACATAGGGTTTATTGGAAGTCTTCTTCCGTCGAGGAACTCATTTGATGCGTGTTTTTCTGTTGTTGTTCGTCCTGTTTCCGATGCTTGAGCTGTTTATATTGATCAAGGTCGGCATGGCGATAGGTTTTTTTCCAACCATCTTGCTGGTGGTTGCAAGCTCCATGCTGGGTGTATTCCTGATTCGTGTGGCAGGTTTCGCGACGTCCTTGCGCGCTCGTGCAAGCCTTGCACGCGGCGAGCTTCCTGCTCAGGAAATGCTCGAAGGCCTGATGATTGCTGTCGGGGGTGGTTTGTTATTGCTGCCCGGTTTTATCAGCGACGTACTGGGTGTTATTTGTCTGCTGCCGGTCACCCGCCGAGTATTGGTGGGCAAGCTGCGCAAGCGCGCGGAAGATCAGGCTACGCGGCAACGCGCGTTCGCCGATGATCTGCGTGATCCGCAAGCGGGTGAAGGTTTCGGTCGTGCTGGCATGGCGCAGCCAAGCAACCGTCAGCCGAACGTCATCGAAGGTGAGTTCGAACACCGCGACGGCAAGCAATAGACGCGTTACATACTCAGCCCTCTACGTGGCAGCCTTTAATAAGGCAGTCAGGTCGGCTGCGTTCGTTATAACCGTTGTAATGAATTGCAAAAAAAATCGGTCTCAAGCCTTGTAATCACCTTGCTCGCCCTTATGTATGGGTCACCGCAAGGTTTCTGGTGGAATCACCAGACCGTATTCTGCGTTTCGCTTGTCGAACCGCAACCGGCCACGCCGGATGTTCTAACTCACCGGTGTCAGTCACCGGGACGTTTAAAACCATAATTAGGAGATCGACAATGAAGCTTCGTCCTCTGCATGACCGCGTCGTAATCCGTCGCAGCGAAGAAGAATCCAAAACCGCTGGCGGTATCGTTTTGCCAGGTTCGGCCGCTGAAAAGCCTAACCGTGGCGAGATCCTCGCTGTAGGTACCGGCCGTGTGCTGGACAACGGCGAAGTACGTGCGCTGGCTGTGAAAGTGGGTGACAAAGTGGTGTTCGGCCCGTACTCCGGCAGCAACACTGTGAAAGTAGACGGCGAAGACCTGCTGGTGATGAGCGAGAACGAAATTCTCGCAGTCGTCGAAGCCTGAGTATTCCCCGCGAATTTCCCATTACTACAAAGTATTTAAGGAATAACGATCATGGCTGCAAAAGAAGTTAAGTTCGGCGACTCAGCTCGTAAGAAAATGCTCACCGGTGTAAACGTCCTGGCTGACGCAGTTAAAGCGACCCTCGGGCCTAAAGGCCGTAACGTCATCATCGAAAAAAGCTTTGGCGCTCCGCTGATCACCAAAGACGGTGTGTCGGTTGCTAAAGAAATCGAGCTGAAAGACCGTTTTGAAAACATGGGCGCGCAGCTGGTCAAAGACGTTGCTTCCCGTGCTAACGATGACGCTGGTGACGGCACTACCACTGCTACCGTTCTGGCTCAGTCGATTGTTAACGAAGGCCTGAAAGCTGTAGCTGCCGGCATGAACCCAATGGACTTGAAGCGCGGCATCGACAAGGCGACCATCGCCATTGTTGCCGAGCTGAAAAAACTGTCCAAGCCGTGCACCGACACCAAGGCAATCGCTCAGGTGGGTACCATTTCCGCCAACTCCGATAGCTCCATCGGCGACATCATTGCCGAAGCTATGGAAAAAGTGACCAAAGACGGCGTTATCACCGTTGAAGAAGGCACTGGCCTGGAAAACGAATTGTCTGTTGTTGAAGGCATGCAGTTTGACCGTGGTTACTTGTCCCCGTACTTCATCAACAAGCCAGACACCATGGTTGCCGAGCTTGACGGCCCGCTGATCCTGCTGGTCGACAAAAAAATCTCGAACATCCGCGAAATGCTGCCAGTTCTGGAAGCAGTGGCCAAAGCTGGCCGTCCGCTGTTGATCGTTGCCGAAGACGTTGAAGGCGAAGCCTTGGCGACTCTGGTTGTGAACAACATGCGCGGTATCGTGAAAGTTGCAGCTGTTAAAGCTCCAGGTTTCGGCGACCGTCGCAAAGCCATGCTGCAGGACATCGCTGTCCTGACTGGCGGTACCGTTATCTCCGAAGAAATCGGCCTGAGCCTGGAAACCGCTACCCTGGAACACCTGGGTAATGCCAAGCGCGTTGTGCTGAACAAAGAAAACACCACCATCATCGACGGTGCTGGCGTTCGTTCGGACATCGATTCGCGTATCGCTCAGATCCGCACGCAAGTAGCAGACACCACGTCTGACTACGACAAAGAAAAACTGCAAGAGCGTCTGGCCAAGTTGTCTGGCGGCGTTGCAGTGATCAAAGTCGGCGCCGGTTCCGAAGTTGAAATGAAAGAGAAAAAAGCACGCGTTGAAGACGCCCTGCACGCTACTCGTGCAGCCGTTGAAGAAGGCGTGGTACCTGGCGGCGGCGTAGCACTGGTTCGCTCCCTGCAAGCCATTGCTGACCTGAAAGGCGACAACGCTGATCAGAACGTCGGTATCGCTCTGCTGCGTCGCGCTGTAGAAGCTCCACTGCGCCAGATCGTTGCCAACTCCGGTGACGAGCCAAGCGTTGTTGTTGACAAGGTCAAGCAGGGTTCGGGTAACTTCGGTTACAACGCTGCTACTGGCGAATACGGCGACATGATCGAAATGGGTATCCTTGACCCGGCTAAAGTGACTCGCTCTGCTCTGCAAGCGGCGTCCTCGATTGCCAGCCTGATGATCACTACCGAAGCTATGATTGCTGAAGTGGTTGAAGACAAGGCATCTGGCGGCGGCATGCCAGACATGGGCGGCATGGGTGGTATGGGCGGCATGATGTAAGCCAGCTTTACCCCTTCGCTAGATCCAGAAAAACCTCGCCTTGTGCGGGGTTTTTTTATGTTTGGGGTGTGTACGAGCCCCAGTCGGCCGTTAAGTCTGGTCGAACGCGTCACGACGCCTTAAGCTGCGCCAGCTTCAAAGGCCATAACTGCATACGGAGACCCTCATGCGAATTCTGCTGGTTGAAGACAACCGCGACATCCTGGCGAACCTGGCTGACTATTTGGGTTTGAAGGGATACACCGTCGATTGCGCGCAAGATGGTCTTTCCGGTCTGCATTTGGCAGCCACCGAACACTACGACCTGATCGTGCTCGACATCATGCTGCCCGGCATTGATGGCTATACCCTGTGCAAGCGTTTGCGTGAAGATGCGCGCCGCGACACGCCGGTGATCATGCTGACCGCACGGGATCAACTGGACGATCGGTTACAGGGCTTCCGCTCCGGCGCCGACGACTACCTGTTGAAACCTTTTGCCCTTTCCGAGCTTGCTGCGCGTATTGAAGCGGTCCTACGCCGTGCCCAAGGCGGCGGCCGACGAACCTTGACGGTCGCAGACCTGGTCTACGATCTGGACACCTTGGAAGTAAGCCGTGATGGCCGCATGCTCAAGCTGAATCCGGTTGGCCTCAAGCTGCTGGCAGTATTGATGCAGAAAAGCCCGCATGTGCTGCGCCGGGAAATTCTCGAAGAAGCGTTGTGGGGTGATGATTGCCCGGACAGCGATAGCCTGCGCAGTCACGTACACCAATTGCGTCAAGTGATCGACAAGCCTTTCGCCAAACCACTGCTGCAAACGGTGCACGGCGTGGGTTACCGCTTGGCCGAGGGTCGTGATGGAGTTTAAGCAAAGCCTCGCCCAGCGGATCATCATCGCTTTTGCGTTGATGAGCGCATTGGTGGCCGGGTCGTTCGCATTGGGG
>NZ_JAMFRV010000153.1 GCF_026224925.1 Pseudomonas sp.
GGTCATGCTCGCCCGAAAACTCGCTCGAGTGGCATTCTCCCTGATGAAAAATCAGAGCGAATATCACACTAAAAGCGCGATTATGGCTTGATCACCACCATAGAATCTCCCACCGGATCGCACGGCTGCTGAAGTCTTTGTGCTGAGCTAAAATCCACAGAGATTTGTTGCAGAGGTTTAGGGTGTCGTCCGCCCTTTGCGCCGATAGGGAAATACGTCGATGACCTTCCCTTCACGAATCGCCTGTTGCAGGCTTTTCCAATAGTCGGCGTCGTACAGCTCGCCATGTAATGTGGCGAACAACCGACGCTGGGCCATATCAGCGAACAGAAACGGCGGAAACTCTTCCGGGAATACGTCCAGCGGTCCGATGGAGTACCACGGTTCGGATGACATTTCGTCCTCGGGGGTGCGCGGTTCCGGGATGCGGCGGAAGTTGGCGTCTGTTAAAAAACAGATCTCATCATAGTCGTAAAACACCACCCTCCCGTGGCGGGTCACGCCGAAGTTCTTCAGCAGCATATCGCCGGGAAAAATGTTCGCCGCCGCCAGTTGCTTAATTGCCAACCCATAGTCCTCCAGCGCCTCATGCACCTGAGCATCGTTGGCGTTTTCCAGGTAGAGGTTCAACGGAATCATCCGCCGTTCGGTCCAGCAGTGACGAATCAGCACGGTGTCGCCTTCCACTTCTACTGTCCTCGCCGCGACTTCCAGCAATTCGCTGAGGCAGTCCGGGTCAAATTTGCTCAACGGAAAACGGAAGTCGGCAAACTCTTGGGTATCGGCCATGCGCCCTACCCGATCGACACTTTTTACCAGCCGATACTTTTCGATCACGGTCGCGCGGTCGACGTTTTTCGACGGTGAGAAACGGTCCTTGATGATCTTGAACACCGTATTGAAGCCCGGCAGCGTGAACACGCTCATGACCATGCCGCGCACGCCAGGGGCCATGACGAATGAGTCGTCGGTGTTGGCCAGATGGGTGATCAAGGCCCGATAAAACTCGGACTTTCCGTGTTTGTAAAACCCAATTGAGGTGTACAACTCAGCGATATTTTTGCCTGGCAAGATCCGCTGCAGGAAGCCAACAAACTCAGCGGGCACCGGCACATCGACCATGAAGTACGAACGGGTGAAGGAGAAAATAATCGACACATCCGCTTCATCAGTGATCAGCGCGTCGATCTGAATGCCCTGCCCTTCGGGGTGCAACAGCGCAATCACCAACGGCCACTGTTCGTCGAGAGTAAAGATTCGCCCTACCAGGTACGCGCCTTTGTTGCGGTACAAGACCGAGGCAAACAGCTCGACGCACAGCGCCGGGTCTTTGCACACCCAATCGGGCAAGTTAACCCGCAGTTGTGTTTCCAAGCGCTGCAAATCACCCTGCAGATCAGCAAACGGCACAGCAAACAGAACGTCGGCAAACACCTGTGAGAGCATGTTCGGCAGATCGCCTTGCGGCCAATAACTGCGGGTTTGTGCAGGTTTGCCGTGTCGATGTAATGACGGACGAGTGGTGTGGACGAACATGCAGCCGTCGCTGATCAGGTCATGACTGAATAGCCTGAAAAATAGTGAGTTGAACCAGGTTTCCGCCAACTCGTCATCGAATCGCAAATCAATCAAGTCGATGTATGCGCGTTTAACCTGTGTCCAATGCATCGCGTCTAACAGGCTTTCTGCATTAAAGGCCGCTTGAAGACGAACGCCGGTTTCGCGGACTTTCTCGTCATAAAGCGCGATCCGCGCTGCCGAATCTCGTTGCGCATCCTGCCACTGCGCTTGCTCAAAACGTGCGCGGGCGCCGTTGGTGATTTGTCGGAAGTGCTCGCGGTAATCGTCAAAGCCATCAAGGATCATCTGCGCAATGTCGGCGGCGGGTTGTGGCGAGAGCATGAGCAGACCTCTGTGGGGTTCAGAGGTCTGAGCTTAGTCAGTGGATCGGGGAATGGGAGGTGAATAGTGGTGAGGCTTAGCCAACGCGCGGCTTACGGAACACAAACACCAACCCAATGATGATTAGCAGCATGCCGAACAAGCTCAGAAGCGCCAGTCGATTACCAAAGAACAGGTAGTCCATGACTGCCGTCACTGCGGGCACCAGGTAAAACAAGCTGGTGACATTAACCAGATTGCCGCGGGCGATCAGCCGATACAGCAGGAAGGTCGCCAATACTGAAACCACCAACCCCATCCACAACACGGGCACGATAAACCCGGTGCTCATTTCAGCATGAAACGGCTGGAACGGCACAAACACTGAACATAGCAGCAGCCCGGCGAGGTATTGCACCGGCAGGGTTCCGAGTGGGTTGTCGGTGATGCGTTTCTGCATGATCGAACCAAAGGTCATGCTCGCCAACGCCAACAGGCCAAACACCATCCCGGCCAGTGACATCCCGCCTAGACCGATGCCTTGGTAAACCACCAAAATCAGTCCAGTCAGCCCAAGACTGAGGCCAAACAGGCGAGTCCAGGAGCGGCTGCGCTCCATCAGCACCGCCGTCAGGATCGGCTGCACACCCATGATGGTCGCCATCACACCCGGCGTGACTTTAAGGTCCAGCGCCAGCAGGTAGAAAATCTGATACGCGCCTAACAACACGGCGCCGGTTGCGGCGGCATACAGCAGGGATTTACGGGTGCTGGGCAGCTTGAAACCCAACAGCGGAATCAGTATCGCCAACGCCACCAACGCAAGGGAAAAACGCACCAGCAGAAACGCAAACGGCGCGGCGTGCGCCAATCCCCACTTAGAGAAAATCGCGCCACTGCTCCAGAGCAGGACGAATAGGGTTGTCGTGGCCATTGAGGCCAAGGTTTCGCGTGAAAACAACATAAGTGCCACCTGTGATTCAAGCGCGCTAAATGCGCGACGTCACGACTCGGTTAGACCGAAATCAGCGAGTATTTGAATGGTTTGCGGGCGCAAGGATCGGTGAAGTAAACCGATCAACCCAGCAAGACAACGCCTGGCGGTGCGATAGCGCACACGACCGGGCTGGTCACAGGTGAAGGTGGCGGGTAATGACTACGGAAGACCAACTGCTGACACCCACGAGGTTCGGCAGCAGCAAACGCTGCGGCGGCGAACATAAATTCAATGTGGGAAGCAGGCATGGCGCACGTCTTCATAGGAATGAGGTTGGGTGCCGGGTTTAGGATGAAAAGCACCGACGCTGACTATAGCCAGCGTCCGGTGCATTGTGCAATCAAGTTTTCAGCCAAATAACCAATAACCCAGCAAGGTCAGTACGATCACCGCCAGCACTGGACGCATGATCCGGTAGCCCTTGGGATAACGGCGTTTGAACTGTTTGACCTTGCCGCTAAAACTGTTGCTGAAACGCTTGCTGTAGGCATAAGCCTGATTGATCCCACCAACCCGCTCATCGTCCAGGTTCTGCGGAGCGGTAGCGCTACCGAGAAACGCGCTGATCGAACGGTTGATCCGCGTCATCACTTTCGAACGCAACGGCCGCTCAATGTCACAGAACAGGATAACCCGGGTTTGCGGCGTTTGATTCTTAACCCAATGCACGTAGGTTTCATCGAACATCACGTCTTGCCCATCACGCCAGGCATACACCTGACCGTCAACGTAGATGCGGCAATCATCGGAGTTCGGCGTAGACAAGCCCAAGTGATAACGCAACGAACCGGCAAACGGGTCACGGTGCGGGTTCAGATGGCTGTCACCCGGCAATAAGGCGAACATGGCGCCTTTTACGTTGGGCAGGCGGTTAACCAGTTCAACCGTTTTAGGGCAAAGCAACTCGGCAGACGGCAAGGCTTTGTCGTACCACTTAAGGTAAAAACGCTTCCAGCCTTTCTTGAAAAACGAACCGAACCCGGCGTCGTTGTCCTTGGCGGCCGCGCGAATATAGCCTTCGTCGAACAAATGCATGGCTTCGTCACGAATGACTTCCCAGTTGTCCTTCAGCAGGTCCAATTCAGGAAACTTGCTGCGGTCCAGGTAGGGCTTGGATGGCACGCCCGAGAACAGGTACATCAACGCGTTATACGGGGCGAACAGCGCCGAGTGGTTGACGAACTGGCGGAGCAGCGGCAACCGCGCTTTACCGCGCAAATGGACGTACAGCGTGCTCCCCAGGAAGAGCATCAAAATTGCTACCTTGGCAGCAAGAGAAAAGGTCATGAAACACTCCTGAAAAATAGGCAATCAAATTGCACTACACGGCACTGTTCTGATTAATGATCCTGGGACGGCCGCCATTAGCGACCGTCCTCCACATTTCGTCTTCGCGAAATGCGCACTCAAGCGGATTCGAAGCCGGCCATGATAAGCCTTCAGGAGCCAGGTAAAAAGCAGCCAGTGAACAACTAAAGCTTACTGCTGGTTTTCCTGATCGGTAAACAAGTCGCTGAACAGCATGCTCGACAGGTAGCGCTCACCCGAATCCGGCAGAATCACGACGATGGTTTTACCCTGCATTTCCGGGGTCTCGGCCATCCGCACCGCCGCCGCCATGGCCGCGCCGCAGGAGATACCGCACAAAATCCCTTCTTCGCGCATCAAGCGCAACGCCATTGACTTGGCTTCGTCGTCAGTCACCAGTTCGACCCGATCGACTATGGAAAGATCAAGATTCTTCGGGATAAAGCCCGCACCAATACCTTGGATCTTGTGCGGACTCGGGGTAATTTCTTGCCCGGCCAGTGCTTGAGTAATGATCGGCGACACAGCGGGCTCAACCGCTACAGACAAAATCGGCTTGCCTGCGGTGTTCTTGATGTAGCGCGAAATACCAGTAATCGTGCCGCCAGTGCCAACGCCTGCCACCAACACATCAATCGTGCCATCGGTGTCGTTCCAGATTTCCGGGCCGGTGGTCTTTTCATGGATCGCCGGGTTCGCCGGATTATCGAATTGCCCCGGCATGAAATACTGAGCCGGATCGCTGGCGAGCAGTTCTTCGGCTTTTGCGATGGCGCCCTTCATGCCTTTGGCCGGTTCGGTCAACACCAACTCGGCCCCCAGCGCCTTGAGCACTTTGCGCCGCTCGATGCTCATGGACGCAGGCATGGTTAGCACCAGCTTGTAACCACGGGCAGCGGCGACAAATGCCAAGCCGATGCCGGTATTACCCGATGTTGGCTCAACAATGGTCATGCCCGGCTTAAGTTTACCGCTGCTTTCAGCATCCCAGATCATGCTGGCGCCAATGCGGCATTTAACCGAGTAGCCAGGGTTACGCCCCTCGATCTTGGCCAGGATAGTGACCCCGCGTGGCGCGATGCGGTTGATCTGTACCAACGGCGTGTTACCAATGGAATGGGCGTTATCTGCGTAAATACGGCTCATGACGGTGTCCTTGTACACGTTCTCGGATGGACAAAGCCTATGCCGCCCGCTTGTGTGCGTCCAGTGCAGCGAACGGATACGCAACCGGGCAGTCAACAGCTTTAAGGAAACGGAGACTTTCATATGAAGCGTCGCTATAGCGTTGCGTTGTGGACTGTCGCGGTTATCGTCGTGTTGCTGATTGCAGTACAGATCGCCCTGCCCTATCTGGTGCGTAACTACCTCAATGAAAAACTTGCCGATATGGGCGACTACCGTGGCCAGATTACCGATGTCGATCTGGCCTTGTGGCGCGGCGCTTATAAAATCAATGGATTGGACATCGTCAAAGTCAGCGGCAAGGTGCCTGTTCCGTTCGTCAAAATTCCGGTCATCGACTTGGCGGTGAGCTGGCACTCACTGTGGTACGACCACGCGGTGGTCGCACGCGTGCGCTTTATCAGCCCGGAACTTAACTTCGTCGACGGCGGCGAGAACAAAGAAGCGTCGCAAACCGGTCAAGGCACCGACTGGCGTGATCAGCTGAACAAGCTGTTGCCAGTCACCCTCAACGAAGTCCGGGTGAGCAACGGCCGCATCACCTTCAACAACTTCACCTCTACCCCCAAAGTGAAAATCGAGGCAGATAAAGTCAATGCCAGCCTTTACAACCTCACCAACGTTGCCGACGCCAAAGGCCAACGTGAAGCGCACTTTGCAGGCAAAGCCCTGCTAATGGGCAAGGCGCCGCTGGACACTGCCGCCACCTTCGACCCGTTCAGTAACTTCGAAGATTTCGACTTCCGCTTGCGCTCTACCGGCATCGAACTCAAGAGCCTTAACGATTTTGCCTCCGCCTATGGCAAGTTCGACTTCAACGCAGGTACCGGTGATCTAGTGATTCAGGCCAAAGCGGTCAAGGGCCAACTGACGGGGTATATAAAGCCGCTGTTGCGCAACGTCGAAATATTCAATTGGCAGCAGGACGTGGAAAACCCGAACAAAAGCTTCTTCCGTTCAGTTTGGGAAGCCGTGGTCGGCGCTGGC
Organism: Pseudomonas sp.; assembly: GCF_026224925.1. Taxonomy (GTDB): domain Bacteria; phylum Pseudomonadota; class Gammaproteobacteria; order Pseudomonadales; family Pseudomonadaceae; genus Aquipseudomonas. Next base: position 6,359 of record NZ_JAMFRV010000153.1, read on the forward strand.
CAGGCGGTGTTGAAGAACCAGAACAAAAACCAGTTTGCGACCCGCGTCGACCTCAGTGGCAGTGTGCATAAAGAGGACATCAGCGCGTTTCAGGCGTTTTTGCAAATTCTGCACAACGGTTTCGTTCAAGCGTTCAATACCCGTTATGACAACGGTAAAACACCTTGATGAAGGGGCCTGTGCTTGTGTGCAGGGGCTAGATAAAGGTCCAGTCAAAGTGTGACGCGCCATTCAGAGACTGAATGCAGCGTCTGCGTTCACAGTCGCCCGGCCTGCGCGTTATAGTCCGCACATTGAGTTGCCCCTTATTACGCCCTTTACGGCGACCCGTTCGAGGATTTCCAGATGAAGTTTGAAGGCACCAGCGCCTACGTCGCCACCGACGACCTGAAGCTCGCAGTCAATGCTGCCATCACCCTGGAGCGGCCGTTGCTGGTCAAGGGCGAGCCCGGCACCGGTAAAACCATGCTGGCAGAGCAACTGGCAGAGTCGTTTGGTGCCCGGCTTATCACCTGGCACATTAAATCCACCACCAAAGCCCACCAAGGTCTGTATGAGTACGATGCGGTCAGCCGTCTACGCGACTCGCAATTGGGTGTGGATAAAGTCCATGACGTGCGCAATTACTTGAAGAAGGGCAAGTTGTGGGAGGCGTTCGAAGCGCAAGAGCGGGTTATCTTGCTGATCGATGAAATCGACAAGGCCGACATCGAGTTCCCTAACGATCTGTTGCAAGAACTCGACAAAATGGAGTTCTACGTTTACGAAATAGACGAGACGATCAAAGCCAAGATCCGCCCCATTATCATCATTACATCGAACAACGAGAAGGAGCTGCCGGACGCCTTCCTGCGCCGCTGCTTCTTCCATTACATCGCCTTCCCGGATCGCGTCACGCTGCAGAAGATCGTCGACGTGCATTACCCAAACATCAAAAAAGAATTGGTCAGCGAAGCCCTTGACGTATTCTTCGACGTGCGCAAAGTCCCTGGCCTGAAGAAGAAGCCGTCAACCTCGGAGCTGGTCGATTGGCTGAAACTGTTGATGGCCGACAACATTGGCGAAGCGGTGCTGCGTGAACGTGATCCAACCAAAGCTATTCCGCCATTGGCTGGCGCGCTGGTCAAGAACGAGCAAGACGTGCAGTTGCTGGAACGCTTGGCCTTCATGAGCCGGCGCGGCAACCGCTGATTTTGAAACACGCTGCTCGAACCGCTCAGCGTCCAGACACACGACATCAAGGGCGACAGCCATGCTGCTCAACCTGTTCAATGAAATGCGTGCAGCCAAGGTGCCGGTATCGGTGCGTGAGCTGCTCGACCTGATCAACGCCCTGAAACAGCGGGTTACCTTCGCGGACATGGACGAGTTCTACTTTCTCGCCCGGACGATCCTGGTCAAGGACGAACGCCATTTCGACAAGTTCGACCGGGCGTTCGGTGCCTACTTTAATGGCCTGGAAAAGCTCGATGATCATCTGCAAGCGCTGATCCCCGAAGATTGGCTGCGTAAAGAGTTTGAACGCTCGTTGAGCGAGGAAGAACGCGCGCAGATTCAGACCCTGGGTGGCCTGGATAAATTGATCGAGGAATTCAAGAAGCGCCTGGAAGAGCAAAAAGAACGGCATGCCGGTGGTAACAAATGGATCGGCACCGGTGGCACCAGCCCTTTCGGCTCAGGCGGGTACAACCCGGAAGGTATTCGGGTGGGCGAAGCCGGTAAACGCCAAGGCAAAGCGGTTAAAGTCTGGGATCAGCGCGAGTATAAAAACCTCGACGATTCTGTGGAATTGGGTACGCGAAACATCAAAATCGCCTTGCGCCGTCTACGCAAGTTTGCCCGCCAAGGTGCGGCTGAAGAGCTGGACATCGACGGCACCATCGACCACACCGCACGCGATGCCGGCTTGTTGAACATCCAGATGCGCCCGGAACGCCGCAACACCATCAAGTTGCTGCTGCTGTTCGACATTGGCGGCTCGATGGACACTCACGTTAAAACCTGTGAAGAACTCTTCTCCGCGTGCAAAACCGAGTTCAAACACTTGGAGTACTTCTACTTCCACAACTTCATTTATGAATCAGTGTGGAAGAACAACACGCGCCGCGGCTCCGAACGTACCGCGACTCAGGATTTGCTGAACAAGTACGGTGCAGACTACAAGGTGATCTTCATTGGTGACGCCTCTATGGCCCCCTACGAAATCACCCAAGCAGGTGGCAGCGTCGAGCATTGGAATGAAGAGCCCGGTTACGCCTGGATGCAGCGTTTCAAGGCAAAATACAAAAAACTCATCTGGATTAACCCTTACCCGAAAGACACCTGGGCCTACACCACCTCAACCAACATCGTCCGCGACTTGATCGACGACCAGATGTATCCACTGACCTTGCGTGGGCTGGAAGAAGGGATGCGGTTTTTGGCTAAGTGAGGAAAGGCGTCGTACCTGACACATTGCTTCAGAATCTGGATGTCGCCCATAAATCCTGTAGCAGCTGCCGAAGGTTGCGGTTGGGCCATCGAAATAGCTCAGTCTGTCTCCCTGAGCTAAGGGTTTACCCAAGATCAATCCGCAGGTTCATGACGCTGGCTACTCACCCAACGCCTGTCGAATACGCTGCACTGCAGCCACTGAGCTGGCGTTGTCGCCATGCACGCACAAAGTGTCAGTGGTCAACAGCAAGTCGCTACCATCCGAAGCCACCAGCGTTTCGCCGCGGGCCAGGGTCAGTGCCTGGGCAATAATCGTTTCCGGATCATGATGGACCGCGCCCGGTAGCTGCCGTGACACCAGATGACCTGCGCTGTCGTAAGCGCGATCGGCGAAGGTTTCGAACCACAATTGCACACCAAATTCGCCGCCCAGCGCTTGCGCAGCGCTGTTATCACGGGTGGACAGCAACATCAGCGGCAATTGCGCGTCGTAGCGGGCCATGGCCTGGATCACCGTACGCAGTTGCTCGGGCTTGGCCATCATGTCGTTGTACATCGCGCCATGGGGTTTGACGTAACGCACGCGTGCGCCTTGGGCTCGGCAAATGCCGTCCAACGCACCGATCTGATAATGCAGCAGGTCTTCGAGTTCGGCAGCGCTGCACGCCATCGAACGTCGCCCGAAACCCACCAGATCAGGGTAAGCCGGGTGCGCGCCGATCATCACGTCATGGGCCAACGCCAGACTCACGGTTTTACGCATGACGCTGGGATCACCGGCGTGGAAGCCGCAAGCGATGTTGGCGCAGTCGATAAACGGCATGACCTCGGCATCCAGACCCATGGTCCAGGCGCCATAGCTTTCGCCGATGTCGCAATTCAATAACAGGCGGCCCAAAGGAAATCTCCTGTGTGTGTTGAAGTATCAGGGATCTGCATCTGGGGGACATTTTCGAACTTAACCGGACAAAGAGTCCAACTAATAAAAATACGGAGTCGGGATAAGAAAAAGTGATGGGGGGATGCTGAAGGCGTCCTCGTCACTGTAGGAACAACCTCTACCTATCCCGCTCCAGCACTGGCGCCCTGCGGCGGCCGCCGAAGATCACCCAGCCAATCAACAGGAAGATGCTTTCCACCACCAGCGCCAGCAACAAGGCGCACACGATGCCCCAAGCGATGACTTCCGGAACCAGCAGCACTTGATACGTATAGCCGTTGAGGGTTTCCCGGCGAATATCGGTGTTGGCGGCCGTCGCCACATGCCAGGCACGTGCATACCATGGGCCTTGCATCGCTTGCCATTCATGGTCCAGGGCCTGATTGCGCATCAACAATTGGTTGAGGCTGTCGGCATCGCTACGAAACACCGGGTCTTCGCTGGCGCGGTAGTGAGCGACCAGCGCTTGCAGGTCGCCATTGAAAAATTGCTGAGCAGTGCCTGTGTAGCCTTTGAGGCCTTGTTGCGCCTCGATCAGGTGCGCTTCAACGCGCTTGGTGTAATCGCTGATAAAGCCCGGGATCTGCACACCGATCAACAAGCCCGCAGTGAACAGCACCAATCGTAGATAGCTTCGCAGCATAGGTCCTTCCCCTTCAGGCTTTACCGTGGGCCACGCACTCGCCGCGACGCCATAAATTCCATTCACCTGGCTCGTATCGCGTCCAGGTTTCGTTCTCGGTCAGTGGTTCGGTAGCAATAACTGTGACCACGTCATTGGCCGTAGTTTCAGCCTGAAAATCGACAATCACATCAACGTCTTTTAACCGCGCCGGGCCGAAGGGCGCACGACGGGTTATGTGAGCCAGCTTGGTGGAGCAGAAACAGAACAACCAATCGCCGTCACTGAGTAAGCAATTAAACACGCCTTTGTTGCGATACTCGGCACAGGCTTCGACCAGCGATGGCAGCAACTGTTCGATCTCCACCGGCTCCGGAAACACTTCACGGACCCGATTCAGCAGATCGCAAAACGCAGCTTCGCTGTCGGTATCGCCCACAGGGCGGTAAAACGTGGCACGAGGATTAAAGTCAGCCAACTGGCCGTTGTGCGCGAAGCACCAGTTACGGCCCCACAGTTCGCGGGCAAAAGGATGGGTGTTGGATAAGCAGACTTTACCGACGTTGGCCTGACGAATGTGGCCAATCACCACTTCGCTTTTGATCGGGTAGCGCTGCACCAATAGCGCAACTTGCGATTCGCTGCTGGCCGCCGGGTCTTGAAACAGGCGCAAGCCACGACCTTCGTAAAAGGCGATGCCCCAGCCGTCTCGATGCGGCCCGGTGCGCCCACCGCGCTGCATCAGCCCGGTGAAGCTGAACACAATATCGGTCGGGACGTTGGCGCTCATGCCCAATAGTTCACACATGCTCACTCTCGCTTCAATACGTTCAGCACTGCGGGGGGCGCCTGAGTAGACCAGGCGCGGTGCCAACGAAGCGATGTCTACAGGCGAGGTTCAACCCGTGCACGGCTGCTGGCGCTGGGCGGTGGTGCTGGTTTGCGACCGTAACGATTGTCGTCAACGGGTGCATAAGGTTCGTCATCGGCGGGTTCGGTGGCAGCTTGTTCGGCAGCGGTCGGTGGCTGATTGGCCTTACGACTTTTTTCGATGGGCCAGCGGATCAACGCAAAAATCACGTACAAGCCAGCAGCGATCATCGCGTACATGGCCAGATCCGACACCGCGCGCCACACATTGGTGCCAACCTTGAAGGCCAGATCCAATGCGGTGATTGCCACAGCGGGAGCAAATTGTTCTTTAACGGGATCGATAATGGTCGGGCTGAACAACAGCACTGCAACCAGTACCCGCAGTGGCTCGCGCAGGTAGCGCCACATCCAGCCGGTTAGCTTGAATGCTACCCACAGGCAGCCAATTGCAGCGAAAGCGTAAACGCCCCAAGCGATCAGGTAGTCGTTCTGGTTCATGACGTTCGTAGTAAGCCAGGCGAAGAGGCGCTTATGATAACGGCTTTTCGTTAGCCCGGCTTCCCTGACGTCAGTAATCGACTGTCATCGACGGGTAAATACCGACCAAGCCCTGACCTTCGTAACGTTGCCTCTGGGTCGATCGTTCTTATAGAGAGTCCACCATGCCATCATCCGCCAACCGTTCTATTGCACCGATTGCCCGCCAGGACGCAGGTTCCGACCCGTATGCCTGGTTGCAAAACCGCGACACCGAAGAGGTGCTCGACTACCTCAAGGCCGAGAACGATTACCAACAGGCACAGCTGGCGGATCAGGACAGCCTGCGTGAAGCGCTGTATCAGGAGATCAAGGCGCGGATTCTTGAGACCGACCTGTCACTGCCATCGCCGTGGGGGCCGTTTCTGTATTACACCCGCACCACCGAAGGCGATGAATACGCCCGGCATTACCGCTGCCCACGGCCGGTGGACGACTCACTGACTATCGACGATTTGAATCAGCAATTGCTCCTGGACCCGAACGTACTGGCCGCCGGCGGCTTTTTTTCTTTGGGCGCGTTCAGCATTAGCCCAGATCATCAAAGGCTTGCCTACAGCCTTGATACCAGTGGTGAAGAGGTTTATCAGCTGTACGTCAAAGAGCTGAGCACCGGCGCCGTAACC
>NZ_JAMFRV010000154.1 GCF_026224925.1 Pseudomonas sp.
CATGCAGAACCGAGCACAAGTAGGAGGCCAGAGAGGTCTTCCCTGCCCCATCGGAACCGATGATGGCGATCAAGGGTGCCAGCAAGCGGTCATCGTTCGGAGTCGGGTCATTACTGTGCGAGGGAGAACCTGCCATGAGATGTTTCAACGATTCGCCAAGCGCGAAGAGATAGCCTGCTTGGCCTGCGCAATCACATCCTCAAGCGGTTCGCTGCTATCGAGATCCAGAATGGGCGCGCCCTGATACTCCAGCATCGGAACTTGGGCAATTTTCAGCGCCAATGACTCGTAACGATGATCTGGTTTGCGTGCAAATGCTGTTTCCAGATCGACATTCAAGCGAATGACCAGGTCCGGACGGTAGCTGACCATATAGGTGTAAAGTGCCTTTTCGCGCCGGACCAAAAAACGGACCACGGCGTTGCGACATTTGCCAGCGGCAAGGCCAGGGCCGTCAATTTTCATTTTCAGCACGGCGATTTGCGGAAAACGGTCGGCCACGATGGCTACACCGCCACGCCGCAACACCATCATTTTCTGGTAACGGTGCCAGCGCCTGAGTGACAGTAAAAAGATCGCGAATGCGGCGATCGTCGTAGGACCCTCACCCTCCTGATCATGGCTGGGGTTTCCACGAGGAGAGTTGGCGGCGATAAGACGATCAATCTTTTTCCCTACCAACGGCAGCTTCACCAAAGCCTCGCCCAGCGATTTCGACTGGATGCCCAAGTGGTAGCTTTCGGTGATGCGCGATTCCTGCATCCACAAAACGATGGCGTCGGATACGGTGGACTTCCCTGCGCCGTCACAACCCACAAACGCAATCAAAGGCGCTAAACCAGCCTTACCCTGCGTGCTCCCTGGATGTTCTTGACTGGCTTGCCTTTCAGTCATTGAAAGCTCGAACTTCTCACCAGGAACTTGTTGATTCTTGTAACTCAAAAATTTCATTCTAATGCCTCAGCCGCTATCAATAAATCACACCGCCGAGTCCACGCCGGACAACCCATCAACCTTGCAGAACTCATCTGTCACCCGCTTCATTGCACCGTCTTTAAGCTGCACAACCTCATCGGCTATCTCGATCAACCGAGGCCGGTGAGAAACGGCAATGATGGTGATTTCTGGTGTCAGAGACTTCAACGATGTGCAGATGTCGTACTCCGACTCAGGGTCGAGTGCGCTGGTAGCTTCATCGAGAATCAATAGCCGTGGGCGGTGAGCCAGAGCCCGGGCAATCACAATGCGCTGTCGCTGGCCGCCGGAAAGCTGGCCGCCGCGCTCCCCTACAACCGAGTTCATGCCGTCGGGGAGCTTTTCAACAAACTCCCAGGCGCCGGCTTGACGCAACGCCCGCTCAGCATCGGCTGCCGTCAATGCGGGCTCACCCAATGTTACGTTCGCCAGAATGGTGTCATGCAGCAACAGCGTCTCCTGGGTTACGTACCCGATCAGTCGGCGCCAGTGACGCCGGTCAAGTTCTGTCAGGGGGATACCATCCACCAATATCTGGCCGGTCTGAGGCGCGAGCAGTGCGCACAAGAGGTCCAGAATTGTCGTTTTGCCCGCGCCGGATGGACCGACCAGGGTGGTCATGGTCCCGACTTTAAAAGCAATCGAAACATCATCCAAGACCGTACGCCCACCATAGTTGAACGACACATTCTTCAACGCGATTTGCTGGTTCAAGGTTGGCAGCACGCTGCCCCCTTTGGGTTCAGCCTGAGCAGAGGCTGTATCTACGGCCTCACGCAGAGCCCAAAATGCACTCTCCTGCGCGGCCATACGATGGTAGCGCTGCTGCGCTTTGTGCATGAGCCCCAAGACCCGCACGACCATGAATATGAGCACCATTACCGAAGACAACGGCAGCTTCCAGACCACAAGTCCTGCGTAAAGGCCGGCCGCGGCGAGAATGGCCAGGAGTGGTTCCTGCAATGCGCGCAGGGTTTCCCGGCTGTTGACTTCTTTTTCCATCGCCGCGTTCAACTCTGTGGCCTGATGGCGCAGCAGCGAATCGGCAATGTCCTCACGCGCCATTGCCTTTAGCGGTTTAACCGAACCCAGCGTATCGCTCAGATTAACCAGCAGGTCTCTCATCAGACCGGTTTGACTTTTGCCCGCGCGGCGGGATGTCTTGACCAATCCGCGCAGCCCGATAAGGATTGCCAAGCCCACAAGAAGACAGATCAGAGCGGCCTGCCAGGAAACGATCAACGCAATAACCGCGTAAGCAATAGCCTGAATAGAGAGCGCGACCATGTTCGCAGCATGTTCGTACGCGGTAGATGCGCGATAAGCCTCGGTCGCAACGGCATTTGCAAGTGCGCCGCCGGGCTGTCGCAGATAATGCTCCCAACGACTCGCCAGCGTGGCGTTGATCAGATCAACCCGTAAGTCCGTGGCCACGCGAGCGACGGTGTAACCCACCTGCCGATTGGCCAAAAGAATCAATAGGCTGCTCAACGCCATACCGACGAGGATGATGGATAGCAGAACGATAATAGTTGGCTGCAATCCCACCATCTGCAGAGCATTTACGATGTGCACGCCAAATGATGAATGAGCGTTGTCGCCCAGCATCACCGAAACCAGAGGCAACATAGTGGTCAAACTTACGCTCTCGACCATCCCTGCGACGATAAGACTCAGCAGCATCAGGAAGGTACGTGTCGGATAGCTCCGACCAAAAGCAAATATAATACGCATGGCACTCACACTTGATAATCAGGTTCATTGCCGCACAGTTCGCTGCGCCAAATGACCAGTTGCTTGCGCCCCTCCAGATTTGCGGCGAAGGTCGCGGCGGCTCTACCTGCTTATTCAGGCTGTTCTTTATCGAGAATGGCTGAGGTACGCAGCACCGAAAACGCCTGGATAATTTGGTCAATTTGTTTCGGTGTGTGCGCTGCACTGACACTGCAGCGTACCAACGTAATCCCTGCCGGTGTAGCGGGTGGAAGCACCAGATTGACGTATACCCCCAGGTCGATAAGCGCTCGCCAAAACTGCAGCCCCTGCTCCTTGGTACCGACCATTACCGGGACGACTGGGCTGACGTCTGGCCCGAGCGCGTAACCTAGATTCGCTAAGCCGTCATACAGTCGGCGCGCATTACTCCAGAGGCGCTCACGCAGTTCCGGACGCGATGCGACGGTTTTCAATGCCGAACGCACCGAAGCAATAATTGACGGTGACGGCGACGCCGTGAAAATGTAAGGTCGACTCGCATACCGCAGTACTTCCATCTCGCGGGTTTTGCCTGCGGCGAAACCGCCAATTGCGGCCAGACTTTTGCTGAACGTACCAAGGATGATATCGACGTCATCTTCAACGCCTAACGCTTCTACCAGGCCTCTACCGTTGGCGCCCATCACACCAAACGAATGCGCTTCATCGACTATCAGATACCCGCCTAAGCGCCGTTTGATCTCAGCGATTTCTTTGAGGGGAGCCGTATCTCCCAGCATGCTGTAGATGCCCTCAACGATGATCAGCGCATCCTTGGCTCGCTCTCCCAAGCGCAGCATGCGGCGCTCCAGATCCTTGGCGTCGTTGTGCTGAAAACGAATGACTTCGGCACCACCCAATACACACGCATCATAAATGCTCGCATGACAGTCGGCATCCAGCAGAACCACTTCGCGGGGTCCAGCTAGCGATCCGATGACACCAAGATTTGCAACGTACCCTGTCGAGAACACCATTACCGACGGACGATCCAGGAACTCTGCCAGCTCGGCCTCAAGGGCCATATGGCCGCCGTAGCTGCCATTGGCCATTCGCGAACCGGTCGTGCCTGTACCCTCAATCGCCAGCGCGCGCTGTGCAGCGACAATCGCGTTCGGATCGAATGTCAGACCCAAGTAGTTATTGGTGCCTGCCAGAATGACGTTTTTTCCTCCAATACGGCCTTCGGTCGCGGAGTAAATATCCTCGATACATGTACCGAAGGGGCTTGGGCCCGAATCCTGAAACCTGGCCCGCTCGGCCGCCAGACGGCTGAACCTGTCATAAAGCGCCATTGCCATTCTCCATATACGCAACAAGGGAGGTGGCAAGCTGCCGGGGCGTTCGCACATCCATCAAAATATTGACAGGGATGGAAAGATCGTACTCATCTTCAAGCTTCATCAGCAGGTCCATCATTTTGATGGATTCAATCCCCAGCTCATCAACCAGGTCGCTGTCGGCACCTACATTTTGAGCGGTGGGAAGCAATTCCCGGAGACAAATCAGAACCTTTTCTAAAATCATTTCTTGCGTGAACATTATCGACCTCATGAAAATCTAAAATTCGGGTTTGTCAGAACAGCCTGTCTTGCAAGGCGCGCCGAAGCGTAATTCTCGGCATCCAACCAATGGCATTGGTGATATCCCTGTTGCTGCACGTCCAGTCGCAATGGATCAGTTCGTTCACCTTGCTTGAAGTCAGCATGGGTGACCGACGAATCAGGTACGAGAGCGCTAAATTGACACGTGCAATGCCTTGCAACAGAGCTATCGAAACAGGGATCTGTCGCACGCTTGCCTCACGGATGTCGGCCCCAATCTTGGCCAAACCTTTCCAGCTATATCCACCAAGCGTGCCGTCACTAATCTCGTAGGTGGCCGGCTTTGCAGTTGGCGAGCTGATCCATTGCAAGACAGCCGCGGTAAGGTCAAACACATGTACGAAAGACAGATGGGACTCGGTGGTGCCTAATCTGACCAATAACCCGCGAAGCAACCAAGAGAACAGCGGTTGCAGCTCCTGGTCGCCGGGCCCATAAACCGCTGTAGGCCTGAAGATTCCGACTTTGACGTGCCCGGCTGCGCTGAGAACTTGCTGCTCTGCGTCGAACTTAGACTTGGAATACCATGACAAATCAGGATAGCGAGCCGCCAGTGAGGACATATGGAGAAAGCGCTCACAGGTCCCAGAGTTACGGGCCGCGTCCATCACGCGGCGACTGCCTTGCACATTGACCTCATGGAAGCTTTGAGCATTGCGCCCCCTAACCGCGCCAGCGCAGTGGACCACCACATTCGCGCCCGCCATTAGCTCGGCAAGTGCACGGGGACTTTCCAGACTCCCCCGCACCCATTCAACCCCCTGATTGAAGCCTGACTGCTTCCTGCTCAACGCGCGAATCGTGCAACCTTGCGCGACGAGCATGCGTGCTATTTGGCCACCAATAAACCCACTTCCTCCTGTCAGGGCAACGACCAGCGCCATTATGCGGAACCTACAGCTGCCAACATTTCGCAGGGGGAATTCCTCTGGCTGAGAAATCGCTTGCGAGCCTCGGCCCGAGCAGGCTTGCCCGACGACGTTCTGGGTATGCTGTGAGGCGGCACCAGGTTTATTTCCGGTGAAAGGCCAAACTCGCTATGGATCTTGGCAGACAGCGTACGCAGCAAATAATCCCGCCGATCCTGAGCCAGGATGCGGCATTGAACCTGCATCACTACCGCAGGCTCTCCATCGTTATGGACGATGAATACGATAGCGTCACCGGGCCTGACCTCGGGTTCTGTCTCAGCGACGACCTCGATATCTTGGGGCCAGATATTTCGGCCCCGAATAATGATCAAATCCTTCTTGCGGCCGGTGATGTACAGATTACCGTTGAACAGATAACCAAGATCACCGGTATCCAGCCATTGGGTTTGTTCGAGTTGCTTGATGGACTCTGCGTCACGGAAGTAACCCTGCATCAGGCTAGGCCCGGAAATATAGATCCGACCGACGCAACGCTCAGCCAGCACCTTACCTACTTTATCGCGCACCTCAATGTGATGGCCCGGTAACGCACCGCCGCAATTGACAAAAGTGCGGGTGGCACTGGAGGCATCGGTCGCAGTCACTGCCCGCCCCTCAAGCTCCAGGGCATCTCGATCAATGCAGTCGACCTGCCCCCCAACTCCGTGCGGTGCGAAACTCACGGCCAGCGTGTTTTCAGCCAGACCGTAACACGGCATAAAGGCGTTGGAATTGAAGCCTGCACCAGCAAAATGTTTTGCAAAACGATTGAGTGTTGCAATCCCGATCGGCTCTGCGCCAACCCCCGCAACACGCCATTGAGAAAGGTCCAGGTTGGCGACTTCGCTCTCACTGCATCGACGTACGCACAGGTCATAGCCAAAAGGTGGCGCCACGGAAACGGTGCCTCGGTTTCGGCTCATCAAGTTCAACCACTGCCGCGGCCGCATGGCAAAATCCTGCGTGCGCAGGTAATCGACCGACAACTGGGTTGCGATAGGCGTCAGGACAAACCCGACCAGCCCCATGTCGTGATAAAACGGTAACCATGAGACACAACGGTCGCCTGCTTGCAGCCTGATACCGTCATGACTAATACCACGCAGGTTCGCCATAACCGACCGTTGGGTAACCACAACACCACGAGGGAACCGCGTACTACCGGAGGTATATTGCAAGTACGCGATATCGTCAGGCTGAGGACTAGCAAGCCCCACTTCAACTAACGGGAGGGCTTCAAGTTTTTCAGCCGTTCCAATGAATTTTTGCGTGGTCGCATCGATGGCCTCATACACGAACGGCAGCCACTCTTCACCACCGAAAACAGCTGATGGTGCACAACTGGCAAGTAGCTCGCGCAACTTCTCAACATACAAATGGTGATGACCAACACCGATCGGAATCGACAGAGGTACGGGGATAAGACCGGCGTATTGACAGGCAAAAAACACTTCTGCGAAGTACGGGGCCGTATCCGCAATAAGCGCAACACGATCACCTTTACGCAGTCCAAGCCCCAGTAACCTCTTGGCAGCTGCAACAGCTCGCCGCTTCAACATCCGATAGTCAACCACAGCCGTTAAGTGGCACCGTCTGTCATAATAATTCATGCCCGTTCGTCCAAGCGCTGCGTAATCCAGAGCCTCAACCAGGGTAGGGAAATCCGCGAGGCGTTGCGCAAGCTCTTGGTTAGAAGGGGTCTCTGACAAATAAAGGACAGCCATTAAATTAATCTCAATTCAGGTACCGCAACGCAGGAGTACTGCGCCAGTAAAAGAAAGCCACACAAGACAAACTCATCGTTCTGCGCAGGAAAATAAAGTCTTAGTCAAATAGCGCAGCCGGAAAAACCATCTAACCGACCACAGACCCTATATCGTAAAAAGTATGTAAAGCCTAATACACAGTACGTCCGCAACAACTATCTAAATCATCGATACAGGGAATCCATCTCAACGATAGTTGGAAATTACATTATCCCAAAAACGGTAAAAGACTATTACATCACATTAAAGCTTCCCATCGCGGCGCTACGCCTTACAATTGAGTATTCCACGCACTAATGGCATGGCCACATGAAATTAGATGAGAAAACTAGCTATTTGGTTGCAACTAAACAGGTTAAGGACGGTACCGCCCTTAAAGCATTTCACCCCGATCCGCCGAAAAGTAGACACGTATTTTCATGAAAAAAATGAGCTCCCCAATTGTTACGGAAAAGGTGAAGGATCATCAGGATCTGAATGCTTTCATCTCTTTAGCGGGTTCGCTTTACAAGGATGATCCTTGCTGGATTGAACCGCTTCATCTTGAGCGTCGCGAACACCTTTCAGTCAAGAATCCAGCTTCCGAACACATTACGTGGTGCGCTTGGATTGCCAAACGCGATGGCGTGCCGGTCGGACGTATCACTGCCCAGATCGACACACTTCATCGTGAACTCTATGGCCCTGACACCGGGCATTTTGGGATGCTTGAGGCTATTGATGATCAAGAGGTCTTCAACAGTTTGTTCTCTGCCGCTGAATCGTGGCTGCGAGAACACGGCGCCAAGCAGATTACAGGTCCGTTCAGCCTGAATATCAATCAGGAAAGCGGACTGCTGATTGAAGGTTTCGACACGCCACCTTCGGCGCTAATGAACCACGGCCACCCTTATTATCAGAAACACCTCTTGGCTCAACACTACGCACCCGCCATAGACCTGCTGGCTTATTGGATGCGTATCGACGAGATAAAATTCCCTGCGCCACTGAAGGCGATGATGGCGCGCGAGCGTGCGCGAATTCAGATCCGACCGCTCGACAGAAGCAGATTCGAAGCCGAAATGCAGACGCTTAGAGACATTTTCAACGACGCCTGGGCCAAAAACTGGGGGTTTGTTCCATTCACCGAGAAAGAATTCAGCGAAATGGGCGCGCAATTGAAGCTTCTGGTACCCAATGATTTTATCTACATTGCCGAGATCGATGGCGAGCCCTGTGCATTTATTGTGGCGATGCCCAACATCAATGAGGCGATCCTGCCCTTGAACGGCCGGTTACTGCCGTTTGGTTGGCTTCGTTTGCTGTGGAAATTAAAAGTGACGGGAACCCGGACGGCGCGGATTCCACTTATGGGGGTCAAGCAGCATTATCAATTCAGCAGGCGGGGCCCCACCCTGGCACTGCTACTGGTTGAGGCACTGAAGAAGTCCTTTATCAAGCGCAAGATAGGCGCGTTTGAAATGTCCTGGATTCTTGAAACCAATACGGGCATGCGCACCATCATGGAACGGATGGGCGCCAACGCTTACAAACGCTATCGCCTGTATGAAAAGCATATCTGATCGACCGCGCTTTCCAGCGCTGGCAGTGTTGGCTGCCGACCATACCGCTCGAACAAACGACGCAACGCATTTGCGCAACAGACGGCGTACGAGTGGGGACAATTATCATGCCTTTCGCTGAAGCGGCTGTCGACACCGTCTCGATCTTCGATCACAGGCACGTCGAAAAACTGCTACAGAAAGAGTCAGCTTGGACATCATCTGACCATTTGACAGCGAGATGACATCCCATGTCGTTCGCCGCCTTTTCGCTTCGCAGGTAGAGGCATTTTTTCTTGCAACTCAGCCTGACAACAAGGCCTGAATAATGCTTCTGATTGATCGCTACATCATTGCCGAAATTCGGCGTCCCGTTTCGGTAATGGTCGGCATCCTAACTTTTGTGTTCGCCAGTTACTCGGCAGAACGCTACCTGACACAAGCTGCCAATGGCACCTTAGCGTTGCAGTCCGTGCTAGACATGGTGTTTTACAAGGTCATTATCGCGCTCGAAACGCTGGTTCCGGTCGCGCTGTATGCCTCGGTTGCAATCGCACTGGGCAGGCTCTATCACGACTCGGAAGTCACTGCCATTCTTGCCTCAGGGGCCAGCCCGCTGCGCCTGTATAGAGCAATTGCATTGCTTTCCATCCCGATTGCGATTGCCGTGACCGTACTCTCGGTCTATGGCCGTCCATGGGCGTATACCCAGGCCTATGAGTTGGAACACGCATCCAAGACCGATCTGGACGTCAACCATCTCTTGCCCCAACGCTTCAATCTCAATCAAGACAACGGAAGGATGATCCTTGCCGAAAGCATTGATCGTGCGTCCGGCAGCCTTAAAAACGTGTTGATCTACGATGCAGGCGAAGGAAGATCCCGGATCTTTCGCTCAAACCTGGTCAAAATCGTGGACTCTAATCCTGACGCCCCTATCGTGGAACTTACCAACGGCACGTCGTATTCCCTGGAACACAATAATGCCAAGGATGTGACCAACACGTTCAGCCATCAAATGCTGTTGCACCTGAAGCCGATAGAGCGTGAAGCAGACAACAAACGAAAATCCACATCCACCGCAATGCTGATCGCCTCCACGGCCCCGCAGGATAAAGCCGAGTTGCAGTGGCGCGAAACCCGCGGCGTGAGCGCCATACTGCTTGCCTTACTGGCGGTGCCCCTAAGCAGAACCGCTCCGCGCAAGGGGCGTTTTTCTACATTGCTGCCCATCGCAACGCTGTTCGCGGTGATCTTTTATGCAGGCAACATTTGCAGGTCGCTGGTCGGGAATGCATCCATCTCGCAAACGCCTGGCGTGTGGTCAGTTCCGCTGTTAATGGGCGTGGCATTGCTGATATTCATTGCCCGAGATCTATCCTTTTTGCGACTGCGCTTTAAATGAGAATCACGAGCCTCTACCTGATTCGCAACGTGCTGATCGGATTCGTTGCAGCGGCAGCCCTGTTGCTCCCCTTGTTCACGACCTTTGATCTGATCAGCGAACTCGATGACGTGACCTCCGGCGGCTATCGCTGGACCCAGGCGCTGGAAGTCGTCTTGATGACGCTGCCTCGGCGCGCGGTGGACCTGGGCCCTTTCATAGCGCTGCTGGGCGGGATCACGGGGCTGGGGCAACTCGCGTTGACCCAGGAATTGACCGCCATGCGCACCGCTGGAATTTCCATCCTCCAAATTGCCCTCACCACGGTAATAGCCGGCTTGATCCTGGTGGTGTTGCTGGGCGTCATGGATGAATGGGTTGCATCGCCTTTACAGCAGCACGCCGTGCAAATAAAAAATGAAGCGCTTGCCGTTTCAGATGAAGCCGCAAGCCCCACGGGCAGCATCTGGGCTCGGAACGGTAATGAGGTGGCGCGTATCGGCGTACTGTCTCGACATAACAGGCCGGTCAATATTGAGATATTCCAGTACACGTCGGACATGCAGCTGAAGTCATACATCTTTGCCGACAGTGCAGATATTCGGACAGATGGCACATGGTTACTTAAAAACCCGCAAATCAAAGAGTGGGAATTGTCTGATGAAAGCACACGTCAGCAGGACTACATGGTTTGGCAATCAGTCTTCCCCGGGCGACACCTGAAGGAACTGGCACTGCCCACAGACAGCTTCTCGATCAAACAGCTGCATCATTACATCCAATTCCTGAAAGGTTCAGACCAGCCGAGCGCCGAGTATGAAATGGCGATGTGGCAAAAACTGGGCCGCCCTATCCTGACCCTGGCGATGATTCTGTTTTCAGTGCCTTTCACGTTCACACAACAACGCTCTCCTGGCCTGGGTGGTCGTTTGGCCATTGGCGCCGTCGTGGGGCTGCTGATTTATGTCAGCAACCAAATCGTCGCCAACCTGGGCTTATTGCTCAATGGCAATGTCATGCTGACGACATTGACCCCATCGCTTGCCCTACTGGCTATCGCCCTGATGCTCAGCTATCGCTTTGATCGAGCGTCATAGTGCGCCATACGAAGATGATCACGATCGGCCGCCGGCTACTGTATTTAATTACCCCTCTGAAGGATGGGCAGCAAGCATGATTGAATCAACATCTCGTCCTCGGCGGACTGGCATAATCCTCAACCCTAAGAGCGGCCATGTTCGACGGCACCTGGCGCAACTGCGCCAGCTTGCCGAACAGGTACCGGCTGCCACAGTGATAGAAGCCTCATCCCCGGAGAAGATCACAGAGGCAGTGAATACTTTCGAATTGGCGGCTGAAGATTTGCTGGTGGTCATCGGCGGGGATGGCAGCCTGCAAGCCGCCCTTACAGCAATGCTAAGGCTTGAGCTGCAGGTAACCCCCCGAGTTCTAGTAGTCGCCGCAGGCACCACCAATATGAGTGCAGCCGATTTGGGTATGCGCCTGAAACCCGCCGCGGCATTACAGGCCCTTCATGACTGGATCAGCGGCAAGACTTCGGCACCGATAACCCGCCCGCGTAAGGTAGTCCAAGTTGCTGACTCGAGCCTAACGCCACCCCAGTACGGGATGTTTTTCGGTGCAGGCGCCATTATCAGCGGGGTCAGGTATTTCCATGGCAGCGTACGCCCCAAAGGCGTGCGCGGAGCCTTGGGTCCGTCACTCGCCTTTGTGCGCACGCTGCTATCGCTGTTCAGCAACCGTGAGCACCCACTTTTGCCGGCCACCAAGGCAAGGCTGCATCTGAAAAAGCAGCCTGTGCATGCCGAATGGCTGCTGATTTTGGCCACCACCCTGGACACATTACTGCTCGGCAGCACACCCTATTGGGGAACCGAAAAGGCACCCATGCACTTCACCGCCATCACCCATCGCGCCCCGCGCTTACTCACCGCGCTGTTCTTCCTTTTGCGTGGCAAAACCAACGCGACGGTCAGAAATAGTCAGGCCTATATCAGCCACAACGTGACCCATTCCACCATTGAAGACTTGAGCGAATATCTGCTCGATGGCGAAATTTTTTCTACGCAGGGCTCACTTCGTCTTTCGGCTAACACCGCTGTTCGCTTCATTTTAATTTAACGAGGGGCCAAATGATGCATATCGCTATAGCGCTATTGCCTCGCTGCCACGGCTAAGTGGAACTAATATCTTGGACCCCGAGTGGATTAGCATATAACTGATTCTTTTATATAGGATTTTAGTGTGAGCCAACAGATTAGAGCTATTGCCAATCATCCCCCGCTGCAAGTGATCGCGATAACGGGTTGTGATGGTTCAGGTAAGTCGACCTTGGCTGCTAGCCTAGTAAGCGATTTATCTTCGCAGTACTCGACGGAGTTGCTTTATCTTGGGCAGTCGTCGGGGCGCATAGGCGAATGGATCAGTCGCCTACCCATTATCGGCGCTCCCTTTGGTCGTTACCTATTGGCGAAGTCTGATTGTGTGCACGATCGTCCGTCGACACCTCCAAGTAATGTAACAACGCTGGCGATCTACTTACTCTCTTGCTGGAGAGCTTACAAATTCCGGAGAATGTTGGCGAAGAGCCGACAGGGGCATCTGCTGATCACAGATCGCTACCCTCAAGCTGAAGTGGCGGGGTTCCGGTTTGATGGTCCGCAGCTAGCAAAAACGACTGGAGGTAACTATTGGGTGCGCGCGCTTAGAAAACGCGAGCAAAAGTTGTACCAATGGATGGCCTCTTATCCCCCCCTGTTATTGATTCGGCTTGATATTGATGAACAATCGGCACACTCACGCAAACCTGATCATAAGCTTTCGGCTTTGCGTGAAAAAATTGCTGTCATACCACATCTCACTTTTAATGGCGCGAAGATTCTTGACCTAGATGGTCGAGAGCCCGCGAGTAAAATTCTCGATGAGTCGTTACGCGTGATTCGAACCTCTCTTTCGCCTTCACGAGTTTAGGCTTGTGATTACCCTGATAATGCTGAAGTAAATACAAGCAGATAGAATGAATACAGAAAATTATTCGTCACCCGCATATGTTGCCGGACTTGTTGCGGTAGTCGGCTGCGATGGCACGGGAAAGTCTACGCTTACCGCAGAGTTAGTAAAAAGGCTGGAGTCGCGGTGGGTGGCTGAACGTCGTTATTTAGGGCTAATCTCCGGCGAGAATGGCGATAAGATTAAACGCCTGCCTTTAATTGGTGCATGGCTTGAGCGGCGCTTGGCTGCCAAATCTGAGAAGACTCAGAGTATGAGTAGCACGTCTCCAGCGCTCTGGGCTGCTTTGATTATGTACGGGCTCTCATTGTGGCGTATGTCTAACTTACGCAATGTACAGCGTTTGGCACGGAGCGGCGTATTGGTTATTAGTGATCGCTATCCGCAGGCAGAGATTTCAGGATTTCACTATGATGGGCCTGGCATTGGCGTGGAACGCGTGACGGGCTGGCTGATGACTCGCTTGGCAACACGCGAGCGACGACTGTATCACCAGATGGCTTCATACCGCCCCGAATTAATCATTCGCCTTGATATTGATATCGACACCGCTATTTCTCGCAAACCTGACCATAGCGATATGGAGTTGCGGTATAAAATTGATGTCATGGCTAAGCTTCACTACAACGACTCTAGAATTCTCGAACTGGATGCTAGAGCTCCATTTAGTGAAGTGCTGGAAAAAGCACTAAACGCTATATCTTCAGTTGCTGCAGCCTCTCAGCGCAGAACTGGAGTCATCTGATTAGGAGCGAGAATTTCACATGCAACCATCTCAACCCGCGCTGCATCCTCTATGGCGGCGGTTACTCATTAACATTGGGAAGCGCTTTTTACGCTGGAATGGGCGTTTCCAGTCGCGTCATTCGCTGGTCTCTACTACACCAAAAATCAGTAATGACGAATTTGACTGGGTGGCGCATCTTGAGAGTGCTTGGCCTGAGATACGGGCTGAGCTTGACCACCTGCTTGAAAAGCCTGAAGATATTCCATCGTTCCATCAAATATCCCCGGATCAAAAGCGAATCTCTAAGGGGGACAATTGGAAAACCTTTGGCCTGTATATATTTGGTAAGCGCATCGAACAAAACTGCGAACTATGCCCACTAACTGCGGCAGCGGTCAACTCGATTCCAAACATGCGTACGGCGATGTTCTCTATTCTGAAGCAGCATTATCACATAGTTCCCCACAAAGGCCCGACGCGTGCAGTGATACGCGCTCACTTAGGCGTCAAAGTGCCAAAAAATTGGCAAGATGTTTGGATTCGAGTGGATGACCAAGTCCTGCACTGGCAGGAAGGTAAGGTTGTACTGTTTGATGACTCCTATGAGCATGAAGTGCGCAATGATACGGATGAGTTACGTGCCGTATTGTTTTTAGATATAGATCGGCCGATGGATCGAATTGGAACGCTCTTTAACCGTATGCTTTTTGCATTGATGAAAGTGAGCCCTTATGTGAAACAGCCTATCAAGAATTTATCAGCATGGAATCGCAAGAATAATTGAGCTGCAGAGCAGAGTATGATTAGCCTTGCCTTAACATTTATATCCAGATTGCTGCAGCCTGCACAGGGACAGACGTCCCGGTCAATTGCTCGCCGTCAGAAACGCAATAAAGATATATTCTAAGGACATCTGAAAAAGAGAGTATTTTATGCATTCAAAACTTCCACCGCTCATCGCAGTTATTGGCAGCGATGGTTCTGGAAAATCCACTGTCTGCGAACACCTTATTACCCATGTAAAAAAATATGGGCCAGCCACAAGAGTTCACTTGGGTAAACAGGCAGGGAACGTAGGGCGTGCGGCTGTAAAGATACCCGTCATAGGTAATTATCTTGATAAGACGATTGAGCGTAATAAAGTCAAAATCGTCAAATCTCGTATTGGCCCGCTGCCAGCTTTAGTCATTATATTTTTCGTGCTACGTCGACTATTGCGCTTTCGTCGCATGCTGGCTTTTCGTCGACGCGGGCTAATGGTATTAGCTGACCGTTTTCCACAGGTGCAAATTCCGGGTGCTTATGACGGCACAGTGTTTCCCGCCGACGCATCAGGTAGCCGCTTTGTTACATGGCTAGCAGGCCGTGAACGCGCAGCTTTTCAATGGATGGCCAATCATAAGCCAGACTTAGTGATAAAACTAAATGTTGATCTTGATGTTGCCTGCGCTCGCAAGCCTGATCATCGCCAAGAATCGCTTGCCGGAAAAATAGCTGTAACCCCACTACTGACTTTTCAAGGCGCACAAATCGTTGATATCGACGCCAACACGCCTCTTGATGAAGTGTTCGGTGCCGCTGAAGAGGCCGTATCGAAGTTCCTGGAAGCTCGTGGATACAGTCGTATTGACGAAGGCAAGTCCGTTGACATCCCATAATCACTAACAACCATTGTAATGGTCCCAACAGGAGCTACTGCAGTGCCGAAGAGCTTAAGAGAAGCGCTGAAGAACATTTCCGGGCGAGATCCAAACCCATCGATTCCAAGGGTGCCCTAGATTTTGTGTAACCGGAATTTCTGTTAAACCGACAACAGCCGATCTTCGAACTGGGTATTGAAGCGATTCAAGGTCGCTTTCCAGTCCCGGATCGGCATTGTCCACTTCTTGCTGATGTTGTTCAGCGCCAGGTAAAATAGCTTCGTCACCGCCTCGTCAGTTGGAAATGACGCGCGGGTTTTGATCACCTTACGCAGGCGGCGTTTTGCAAGGTAGTTGTCGCGTCAACCGTGTTTTCATGCGGCTATTTTCAGTACCGGCAGCTCCCTTTCCGGGTTAAGCGTGACGACCCCAATGGGCTGCCAATTACGCGTCGCGCCTGACCAGCGACGAGGGTGTTGATTGCGAGTTTGCTGATACAGTACATGACACCTGGCCAAGACCTCTTTATCTTCACCGCGATGACGTTGTGCGGGGTCACGAAGCGGATACGACTGTGGCGGTGTTGATAGTTGTACCAGCGGATAAAGTCGCGTACCCAACTGCGGGCTGCGTCCAGATTTGCAAAGCCATCCGCAGGCCATTGCGGACAGTATTTTAGGGTTCTAAACAGTGACTCCGAGTAGGGATTGTCGTTGCTGACCCGTGGTCGTCCGCGTGAGGGAGTGATACCCAAGTCGTACAGTTTGCTCAGCAACGTCACCGACTTCACCGGCGCGCCGTTGTCCGAGTGCAGCACCAAGGGCCGCCCTGCGCAACGTTCGGCAAGCACCGTGCGCTCCATCAGTTCAGCAGCCCGTTCGCCGCTTTCTTGCTCGTAAACCTCCCAGCCCACGGCTATACGGCTGTAGATGTCGTCAATCAAATACAGGTAGTAATACTTTCCACGCACGGGCGAGGGTAAATAGGTGATGTCCCACGACCAAACCTGATTGGCGGTGGCGGCACGGTGAGTCGTCGGCGATGCATGTTTGTGCGGTGCATGGCTGCGGCCACGTCGGTGCTGCTGATTAGCCTGCTTGAGGACGCGGTAAAAGGTCGACTCTGAGGCCAGGTAACGGTCTTGATCGGCCAACATTGGCACGATCTGGCTGGGCGGCAGGCTGACGACTGTCGGGCTGTTGCAGACCTCTAAAATAGCGTAACGCTCCTGCTCACTCAGGGCATTGCCTGGTCGCGGGCGCAGCGTAGTGGTACGCACATCGGCTTGCATTACCGGCGTCAATGCCCAGCGTTGCAGGCTGCGCAGCGACAGGCCGACCTCTGCACTGGCAATCGCTTTACGCGCACCAGAAACCACGGCATGGTTAAAACGCTCAACGAGTTGTAGCCGTTCTTGCAGCGAGGTCAGACGTCCTCGTTGTCGCTTCCCCAGAAGGCATTCATCTTCTTTCGCAACACCAGGATCGCGGCAGTTTCTGCCAGCGCTTTGTCCTTGCGACGTAGGTCGCGTTCCAGCTCGGCAATGCGATTTTTATCAGCCGGCGCCTGCTCTCGCTCTGCTTGGCGTTGCGCCTGAGCGGACAACTGGCCGGTGATGCAGGCTTGACGCCAAGCGGCTATTTGCTCGGGATACAACCCCTTGCTACGACAGTATTCGCTGAGTTCGATTTCGCTCAGCGTGGCGGTATGCAACACCGCTGCGAACTTGGCTTCGCCCGACCAGTTATCGGCACTGCTTTTATCTCCGGGTACCACAGCGCCTCCTGCTTTGAGCTTGGAGCGCCAAGCATACAGGGGGGTGGGGCGATGCCTTCCTGACGCGAAAACTCGGCCACGGACATTTTTTGAGGAGGCAGTAACTTGTTGATAAGGGCAGTGTTACGCTCGGGTGAATAGCTCGACATGACAGCTCTCTTTGACGCCCCCGATTTATCGTTTTGATAAATCAGCTGAGGCGACAACTAGCCTGACACCGGGGGACCTATGACAGCGAGTTACGTCCGGAACGGGCTAACCGCCCTGCCCAGATCGTCATGCATAACGCCGACTATTATGCTCGCGTCACACGGGCGGCCGTCAACCCTCAGTGTCCACGGCATGTTGAAGCTGACTTGCAGGTGGCGGCAGCTAAAGCCTACAGCTCGTGGCCTGTTCAATCGGAGGTATTAGCTGCGTGGTCGAGACAGGGCAATGCAGCGCAAGTGAAAGCAGGCACGTGAATGTCGTACTTATCGAATGAGGAGGAATCCATGATTTATAAATCCCTGGGCAAAACCGGGCTCAAAATTTCCCCGTTGGCTCTCGGCTGCATGACCTACGGCATCCCCGAGCGCGGTAACCATGCGTGGACCTTGGACGAGGAAAAAAGCCGGCCGCTGATCAAGCAGGCGCTGGATCTGGGCATCAATTTTTTCGACACCGCCAACAGCTACTCTGACGGCACCTCTGAGGAAATCGTTGGCAGAGCGCTACGCGATTACGCGCGGCGCGAAGAGATCGTCATCGCCACTAAAGTATTCTTTCCTTCGCATCAAGCACCTAATATTGGCGGTCTCTCACGCAAAGCAATCATGAGTGAGATCGACAACAGCTTGCGCCGCCTTGGTACCGACTACGTCGACCTTTATCAGATACATCGCTGGGACTATCACACCCCCATTGAGGAGACGCTCGAGGCCCTCCACGACGTGGTCAAGGATGGCAAAGCCCTGCACATCGGAGCGTCTTCGATGTACGCCTGGCAATTTGCCAAAGCCTTGCATACCTCGAAAGCCAATGGGTGGACGAGCTTTGTCTCGATGCAAAATCACCTGAACCTGATTAACCGTGAAGAAGAACGGGAGATGTTGCCGCTATGCCGTGACCAAGGCATTGCCGTGCTGCCCTGGAGCCCGTTGGCTCGAGGCAGACTGACGCGTGACTGGAATGAAAGCAGTGCCCGCGCAGATGCTGATGAGTTTGGCAAAAGCCTATATCTGGAGCGAACCGCCGATGCTGATCGACAGGTTGTCGAAGCAGTGTCCAGCATCGCCAACGAGCGCGGGATACCCAAGGCTCAAGTCGCACTGGCCTGGGTGGCCCAATGTGCTGGTGTGACAGCCCCGCTGATCGGCGCCAGCAAGCCACAGCATCTGACGGACGCCGTTGCGGCAATGGAGTTGACATTAGCGCCCGAAGATATTGAGCGCCTTGAAGCGCCTTACGTGCCGCATGGGGTGTCGGGCTTCGAGTAAATCCGTGCCTGGCTGTTGAACGATACGGCAGGAACACGATGCGTGTCGCCGCTGAACGTACCGAAGTTCAGCGCTTGATTTGCCACAGGGCCACGCGCCTACGCTGATACACCGGACCGAAGGCTCTGCTTTCGGTTCCTGATGATCACTAGCAGCGAGTCCGACGGTGATCGCGACCGGAAGTCTGAATGGGCTCACTGGGCGACTCGTATTTAAAATGCTCGTACACATTAACAATCAAGATAAACACAGCCGTTATAAACCCCCTCCCCCTTTGCTGCCGGCGGCGGCCATAACCGCCGGCTTGCACGCCCTCAATGGGTTGCCAACTGCTCGACCAGACGCTTGTTGTTGACGCCGAAGCTGGCAATCAACAGCAGGCTGACCAGTGCCAGCGCCGCGCCCATCCATAGCGTGGCAGGTACGCCCACTCGGTCCACCACCACACCACCGCCAAACGAACCCAGAGCGGTAGCCACTTGGAACCCTGTAACCAACATTGCCGAACCGGCTTCAGGTAAATCGGGAGAGGTATGTTGCAGCCAAAGGCTCAGACACAACGGAATTGCGCCAAACGCAACCCCCCACACCAGCACCGCAACGACCAAGCCCGCTGCGGAACCTTGCAACAAAGGTAGGGCCATCAGCACCAGCATCATCAAGAGCACCATCCAGAACAGCGACGCCTGCAGGTTCTTGCCAGCGGGACCGGAGATCGCGAAATTGGCGACCATGCCGACAATTCCAAAACCCAGCAGGATCGCGCTGATCATTGGCAGGCTGAAGACGCCGCCTTGCACCAGAAACGGAGCAATGTAGGTGTAGGACGTAAAGTGCGCACCGATCACCAACAAGACGAGCAGGATGCTCTTACGCGGATTGCTGCGACGCAACAGGGCGAGTAATCCGTCAATGCTGACCGAACCTTTCGAAGGTAGGGCCGGCAACAAAATCGCCTGGGCCACCAACGCGACCGCGACCAGAAGGCTGGTGGCGATAAACGCGGCGCGCCAGGTAAACAGGTTGCTTAGAAAAGTACCAAACGGCACACCCAGCACCGTGGCAAAGGTGATTCCGGTGAAGATCAATACCATGGCCTTGGCAGCACGCGCTTCTGCCACCAGTCGCCCAGACGCCGCCAACGCCACCGTCCAAAACCCACCTAACGAGACGCCTAGCAAAGCACGCCCTAGCAGCATCACTGTAAAGTTAGTGGAGAACGCCGCCACCAGATTCGAGGCCAACAGCAGCATCGTCAGCGCCAGGAGGATAAATCTGCGGTCGATACGACCCGCACCGAACATCATCGCAGGGGCGGAAATCGCGGCGAGTATGCCGGGGGCGGTCACCATCAGTCCGGCCGTGCCTTCGGAGATGTGCAGGTCATTGGCGATCTGCGGCAGGATACCCACCGGCAGGTATTCGGTGGTGACGAAGGCGAACGCGGCGACGGCCACCGAAATCACCGACAACCAGGAACGCAGTGGATTCCCGTGTGGATCGGCGTCGACGTTTGGAGCTGTGCTAGAACGGGTCATGACGACCTCCTTGAATTGAGATCGCCAGATTAGGGCTTCGCGTTTCAGCTAAATATAGGTTAGCGTTCCGAACATATCGGACTCTGGTGTCAGCAATG
Organism: Pseudomonas sp.; assembly: GCF_026224925.1. GTDB lineage: Bacteria > Pseudomonadota > Gammaproteobacteria > Pseudomonadales > Pseudomonadaceae > Aquipseudomonas. The sequence goes on from NZ_JAMFRV010000154.1 coordinate 20,224, forward strand.
ACGTCGAAGGCTCCAATCGACAAAAGCGATGTAGGAACCTCATGGAAAGCTTGAGCGTCATCAATATTTTCGTGCTGGTTGCCGATACCCGCAGCTTTACCGAGGCCGCCAAGTCGCTGGACGTATCCCCTTCGGCCGTGAGCAAAAGTATTGTGCGAATGGAAGAGCGACTGGGTGTGCGCCTGTTTCATCGTAGCACCCGGAGCATAACCTTGACTTCAGAGGGGGCCCTGTTCCTTGAACGCTGTCGGAAAATTCTCGAAGCGGTGGAAGCTGCAGAAGCTGAGCTGTCGCAGCTAACCACAGCCCCGCGCGGCAGGTTGCGCGTTAGCATGCCGTTGCTCGGCGAATTGATGATGCCGGCGATAGCCGGCTTCATGCGTCGTTACCCGGACATTGAGATGGACATCGACATGTCCGATCGCATGGTGGCTGTGATCGAAGAAGGCTTCGACGCAGTGATCCGTACCGGCGAGCCACAGGACTCACGGCTGATGTCGAGGCAACTGGGCAAATTTCGACATGTGCTAGTGGCCTCGCCGGCGTACTTGAACGAACGGGGAACGCCACAGCATCCACGAGACCTGGCTGACCATGCTTGCCTGCTGCATAAGTTTCCGGCTACCGGTAAGATTGAGCACTGGCCACTGCAGACACCCGACGCGACACCGATTCCCCCCCTAACCAAGACCGCGATTTGCTCCACCACCGGCTCACAGCTCTATCTGGCACGTCAAGGTATAGGCATAGCTTGCATTCCTGATTTCGTCGTGCGCGACTCACTAAACCGGGGTGAGCTGCAGCTTGTACTGGATGAATACGTCGTACACCACGGAACGCTCTGGATGTTGTGGCCCTCTAGTCGGCACGCATCTCCAAAACTCCGAGCGCTGATCGACTATCTAAAAGAGAACTTATTGACCGTCATCGCGGACAAATAGACTTCGAGCCAGCAGTCATGGCAAAAACACACCCGAAACCGACTCGCTACTATATTTGCGAAGATACGAGAGCCCATTGCGCACCACCTGAGAGCCGCCACATCTGCCGGTGAGATATTTGCAATTGCGGTGGTCTTGCCAACCTTATCGTGGCGACCCTGCAAGGCGCTCAACTGATTGCGAAGATGCTAATCGTGTCGCGGCCGAATATTTACATGGCCACACTATTGCTAGCGTCGGATGCCATCTGCGTGGTCAAACCGCATGCCAAATGGCATGCCGTTCGGAGCAACTTCACGCCATACCTTGCGCTGGAGCGCTACGCCGAGCGCAATGAGCGCTGCAACGGCGGCCCTGCTCGCAAGGGTGGTCCCTTTAGGAGCCGGACCGCGCTGTACTGCGCTATATCAATACTTGAACGCTGCGGCGTTTTCTTTGGCGAATTCGGCCCACGTCTTAGGTTGGCGACCGGTCAATGCAAAGAAGTTGTCATAGACAGCGTCCGCCCCGGGAATCGCCCTGGCTTCGTAGTCGACCCAGTTCTGGTGGACGCAGCTCATGTACGCGGGCTCAGCGCCTGCGGCAAGCATCTCGTCCAGGAACTCTTTGGGCGGCCGCGATTCCGCGGTGAACTTCTGCCCAATCACCTTCGTTAGGACGTCCGCGATTTCCGAATAGCTCTTCGCTTCATAACCTAGGTGGTACGTCTTCCCCTCATGATTTTCCGGATGCCGAAGCGCCACAGCTGCGACGGCGGCGACGTCGTTAGTGTCGACCCAACTGATGTTTGCATCCCCGACATAATGACGAATGGAGCCATTGTTCTTGGCGTCAGAGCCGCCATAGTTCAGAAGGTTCTGCATGAAAAGCTGGGGCCTTAGATGGGTGAACGAGATCCCCGACCATTCGATAAAGCGCTCGACGAACTGATGCCAAGTCCAATGACCGATCTTGGTGTCGTCGTCGCCAGGCGCGCCCAAGTGAACGATGTATTTCACCCCAGCCTTCTTGGCTGCGTTCACAAAGGAGTGGCTCTGCTTGAGCATATCGACGGTATAGCCCGTCAACATAAATACACTGTCGACTCCGTCCAGCGCCGGTGCAAGCGTCTCTTCGCGATCATAGTCAAACAACACGACAGGGACGCCAAGGGACGCCGCTTTCTCCGGGTTGCGAGCAGCGGCCACGACCTGCAGGCTAGCGTCGGCAGCGAGAAAGCGAACGAGCGCGCCCCCGATGTTACCGGTTGCGCCGGTCACAAGAATTTTCCGCTTAACATTGGTCATATCAAACTCCACTAGTGAGTGAAAAATACGGTAACCCGCATTACTTTGCTGAGTGATGCGAAGTTACCGAGAACTCTGTCTGAGACGGTGCAACGCCGTTCTCTGAGTGTTGTGTCTAAGGCGCTATGGGCCAAGTGGCGCTCGGTATGTTGGCTGGCCACGGGCGGCGGCTTCCGGGGCCGCTTACACCGTCACAACAACCTTCCCGAATTGGCCGTTGTTCTCCAGATAACGGTGAACTTCCACCATGTCATCGAACTTGAATGTGCGATCGATGATCGGCTTGAGGGCCCCGCTTTCGAGTCCTTTGAGGACGAACTCCACCGCATTCTTGCGGCGTTTTTCGTCACCCGTCGTCAGCCAGATATTGTGCCCTTTGACGGTCGGCATCTTGGCGATCAACGCCAGGACCGGCAGCGATGTGACACCCTCGCTGAGAGCACCATAGATGTATACGATGCCCTGGAAGGCCAGCGCAGAGATCAGCTTCGGGAAGTTCGGGCCGCCGACCGGGTCGAAGATGACGCGCGCGCCCTTGCCATCAGTGATTCGCATCACTTCCTGCACGAGATCGACCTCCTCCGTGGCAATTACGTGCCCGGCGCCGGCGCCGAGCAGTCGCTCCTTCTTCGCCGAAGTTCGCGTCAGGGCGATGGAAGTCGCGCCGGCGTAATTGGCAATCTGAATCGCTGCGAGCCCCACACTACTAGAGGCAGCGGGAATGAGGACGAAATCGCCTTTGCCTACCTTGGCGTCCTCAATGAGCGCTCCGTAGGCCGTCACGAACATCATCCAGACCGACGCCGCTTGGACGTACGAAAGAGATTTTGGGTGCCTCACAATGGCGTAGTCCGGTACGGTAATCACCTCGCCGTAGGTGAAATACTCGTTCATCGAGAACGACGGGATCACATTGACCTCGTCACCCACTTCGAAGCCTGTGACGCCGGCGCCCACAGCATCGATGATTCCTGCAGCTTCGTAGCCAAGACCAGCCGGAAATTTGACAGGTTCGATGTACTCATCAGTGCGCCACATCGCCTCGGCACGGTTGATGCCGATCGCTTTGACCCGAATGCGAACCTCACCCGAGCCGGGAGCAGGGACGTCCGTTTCGACGAACTCGAGAACTTCCGGGACCCCAGCTTTTGCGAACCTAATTGTGCGTGACATAAGAACTCCTGAATGGGGTGGATCGGCAGATGAGTGTTTTTACATAGACAACTTGGACGACTTTCCAACCTCCTAGTGCCTCATCTGCGGGAGTAGCGTGCTGGCAAGAATCAACCCACCAATCAACCGGAATACGAACGTGCTCTTCTAGCAGTAACGCAATGGCGGTTAAGCGAGCCCAGTGGGTGATTCCGGACCGGCTGATCGACGCCCTATGGCGCGCCAACTTCAAGTTCGTGGAATCGAGGGAAGTCGGTATAGCTCTGTTCTGTCCCACCCCAGAACGCGGAGCGATCATAAGGAGTAAGCGGCAATTTGAACTGAAGTCGCATAGGCAGGTCTGGATTCGAAGTGAATGGCCGCCCAATCGCGACCAGATCGGCATCACCCGCTTGCAGAATTGCCTCAGCGCTATCGCCGTCGAACCCCCCAGCAGCGATGATTGGTCCGGTAAAGATCTTCCGCATGTGCTTGGCTGCGACCGGCGCGCTATCCTCAAGACCGACTTTGGCGTCATCACCTTTTATGCGAGGTTCGATAATGTGGAGATAGGCAAGCCCGAACTGATTAAGCAATTCGGCTACCCGACCGAACATGGCTTCAGGATCGCTGTCGACCATGTCATTCCACTCGCCGCTCGGCGAAAGCCGTACGCCAACGCGGTCGGCGCCATGCAATGACGACACCGCCTCCACGACCTCCAGTAAGAAACGCGCACGATTGTCCACGGACCCACCATAGGCATCTGTCCGCTTGTTACTACCGTCGTGCAAGAAGCTGTCGAGTAAATAGCCGTTGGCACTGTGAATTTCGACGGCGTCAACGCCAGCGTCGAAGGCACGCTGCGCAGCGTCGCGGAAATCCTTCACAGTTTCGCGAATATCTTCGAGGCTCATGGCTCGGTGCGGCGAAACTGGTTTCCATCCGTCTAAAGTGAACGCGATCGTGTCAAAGGGGATCACGGACGGCCCTACTGGCGGCTGGCCGTCTGTTATGTCGGTATGCGAAGTGCGCCCGCAATGCACGATCTGCGCGACGACCCGCCCGCCTTTTGCGTGGATCGCGTCCGCGATCCTGCGGTAACCATCGATATGACTATCGAGATAAAGCCCCGGAGCGCCGATATAACCCCGCGCCTGGATTGAGATATTCGCGGACTCGATGATGATGAGCCCCCCATCCGAGGCGCGTTGCGCATAATGCTCGACCATCATGTCGCTGACACTGTCGTCAGGGTTTGAACGCAACCTGGTCAACGGAGGCATAACGACGCGATGCTTAAGAAGGATCGAACCGATCGTAGTTTGTGAAAAAAGCTTTGACATAATTACCTCGATAAAATGAATGGCGGACAGGTTGATCGCGTGGCGTACTTCGGAAAACTGCGCCTCCGCGCCTAGGTCAACCTGCTCCGTCGAAATGTTAATGCCCTTGAGGATCAAAGAAGCTTCAATCCGGACTCCGAGCCGGGTGCCGAATTAACGGAAATAAATATGTACGTACACATTCGACTATCACAATATGTACGACCATCTTGTGATGTCAAGCGATTTCAGTTTGACCTAGACGGGCAGTGCGTCTCTGGTTCAAAGGAGTGGGGTCTTGGCGGCGGTGGATCCAGACATTCCGACATCGTCCCTAACGTAGAATCCGAAAGCGCCTTGCGCTTATCGCAACGCCCCTGCGCCTCAGTCAATGTCGGCCTGACCGGTTCTCAATGAGATATGGCGTTGGCGATTCAGCAGATGATTTCTGTGGTGGAGTGAATCGGGGATCAGGTGTATCCGCAGGAGTGAGTTAGGGTTAGCGTAATTAGGGGTATTCGGGTATCTATTGAGGACTCCCGTACTTGAGGTAGCGGATGGAACGCAAATAGGTGTGTCCTTTTTGCCCTCACCTCTCCATGACGCGGAGAGGGCCGCATGAAGATGCGGCCGATATCGGATTGGGGTTAACCTGCGGTTAGGCTCGTAAGCACTTGCGCAGCTGATGCCGCATCCACGCCGCGTCGCAATGGGTCTTGTTGATCAGACCCGCCTTTGATACCCGGCGTATTAGTTCGGCCTAGCGCCAATCTGCCTGCCACCAACTCTTGCGCCACTTCGGCAACCCGGGCCCCAAGAAACTGCGCCGTGCGAATGTCCGAGGAAGGGGGCGCCACCTCTCCTCCTTGGTCCATATTGGCCTGGGCTGCCATGCCCAATGTGTAGCTGTCGCGGTTGAGGATGTCCTCGTTAGAGTAGGAGCGATTGTTGCCGTAGTTCAAGCCCAGGTTGACCCAGTGCATTTGATGCTGCGCGGCGAAAGTCATCAACTGCACCAGTGAGTTCTGCTTGTCACCACCACGCGATGCGCCTGTGGTGAAACCGGCTGCGACTTTATTGGTCCAGCGTTTTTCGACATATTGCAGATGAGATGTTGCATCCATGAACGCCTTGAACGGCGCAGATAAACTTCCCATGTAAGTCGGCGCGCCCATGATGATGGCGTCGGCATCGTCCAGCAGACTCCACTGCAGATGGGCTTCCTCTGCCTTGACCAAGTGCACCTCGACTCCGTGAATGGTGGATGCGCCGAGTGCGACTGCTTCTGCGACTTTTAAGGTATGACCGTACCCGCTGTGGTAAACCACGGCAACTTTGATAGTGTCTGACATCTGGTGCTCCACGATTGAGTACAAACGGCCGCGTTACGTGCCGTGACGGTCGTGATAGTAGGGTTTAGTTTTTTTTTCAGTTACCCCGTCCAGCGATCAGCACCTATGCCTGGAGTTCGTATTGACTACTATCCTCGAAAAGACCACTGGCTTAGTGGCGTTTGTTCGTACCGCAGAAGAAGGCTCGTTCAGCGCTGCTAGCCGAGTGATCGGGTCCAGTCAGTCGGCGGTATCGAAGAGCGTGGCACGCCTAGAGGGCCGGCTGGGAATCCGTTTGTTCCAGCGCTCCACGCGCACCCTCAGACTGACCGCCGAAGGCCAAACTTATTACGACCGGGTTGCGCCCTTGTTGCGGGCGATTGACGAGGCCGACGATCTTGCTGCCGGTGCGTCTACCGTGCTGGGGTTACTGCGAATTTCCGCGCCGCAGGAGTTCGGCCGCATGTTGATTGCCGGTTGGGTCGCGGAGTTTCTGGAGCAATACCCGGACGTGAAGATCGAACTCAACGTTACAGATCGGTTCGTCGATATCATTCGTGAAGGCTACGACGTGGCAATCCGCATGGGTACATTGACGGACAGCGAACTGATCAGCCGCAAGATCACCGATCTCAATTGGGTATTGGTGGCGTCCCCCGCGTACGTCCGTAAAAACGGTTTGCCCAGCAACATCAATGAGCTGGCTTCGCACCAAGGGTTGCGCTATGCGGTCAGCGGCAAACCGTGGCCGGTTGCCTTCGCCAATGGCACCACCCTACTGCTCAATAGTCGTTTTGATACTGACGACGCAGGGGCGATTCGTAAGGCATCGCTGGCTGGAGCCGGCATCGCTTATCTATTGCGCGTAACTGTCACCGACGACCTGGCTGCAGGCGATCTGGTGCAAATATTGCCGGACCATCCACTGATAAAGTTGCCAGCCTACGCGCTACATGGCTTTGGCAGGCAGCTCCCCGCACGTACACGCCTGTTCATTGACTTCCTACTGGACAAAGCCATCCAGTCCGACATCTGACGATCCGCCTGAGCCGATCAGTGAACCATTATTTAAGACTTGGAAGCACAGGTTGTCTTCTGCTCACCCGGTAACTACGTCACCGGGTGAGTATGTACCGGCACCACCCTCTGCTAAGGCGGAGCTTGCTTCTTCCACGAGGATTCGAGACTTGACCACTAGCCGGAAGGCCTGTTCGCCGAATAGGCTGGGCGTAACAGCGCGGCCTTATGGGGGCAATAATCGAGCCGCACATCGTACCCACTGTATGCACTCGACGACCGTATATGCCATCCGTGAAACTCTCCGGTTAAAAGGCACAGCACTAGGGGAAAGAGCATGAGCCCCGAATTTGACACCAAAAAGATGTACGACTATATTATTTTTATGAAAAAAATTGGCAACAAAGAAAAGCTTCTCATTGAAGGCGCGCGCGCGGTTCATCAGCACGGGCTAGCTGCGACGAGTGTTCGAGACATCGCAATGGCTGCTGGGGTGCCTTTAGGGTCATTTACCAATCACTTCGCGACCAAGAACGCCTTCGGTTTGGAGGTGCTAGAGCGCTATAGAAGTCGCTCAGACGCAGAGGTGTTGGCGACTTTGCGCAATGACCAGTTGCCCCCTCTCGAAAGGCTGTCCTCTTACATCGACAGATCGCGCGACTTTCTTAATCAGAATCAAATGCGGGATGGCTGCCTCTGCGGAAACATCAGCGCAGAAGCTAACGAACACGGCGATGAAATCATCAATCGAGTGCTGCAAGGATTTATCGACGATGAGAAAGCCTTTGCTTACTGCCTTACAGCGGCCGTAGAGGCCGGGGAGCTTGCTCCCGACACCGACGTTGAAGACCTTGCGGGCTTCGTCTTGTCGTCGCTTCAGGGCGCGTTCCTCATGGCGAAAGTGCGGAGGAGCACAGAGCCGGTAGATCGGTTCAAGCGCGTGCTATTTGAAGGGCTCAAGCGTAGACGACCAGACAGCGTCCAGGGATAAGGCACCTACCGCGCCAGCCTGGTTGCCGCGCAAAGTAGCCTCAAGAAGAGACGGCTTCGCGCCTAAAAAATATTCAGGCGCGAAACTTCGTTATCTACGTCAGACGGCTACATCTTCGTAAAAGGGCAGGTCAGAGTAACCGCGCC
>NZ_JAMFRV010000155.1 GCF_026224925.1 Pseudomonas sp.
AGCGCGGTTACGACTTCAGCGTGGGCGATTAGTCGAAGAGCGCTACGCTTGCGCTGCGGTATCTCATTCAACGCCATGAACAGGATGTTCTTATGCAAAATAAAAGGGGTCGGGATTCCGGCAGTGGTCGCTTCATTTCGATAGATGAAGCGAAAAAACGACCGAGGGAGACAACGGTCGAGACAATCAGGCGGCGAGTCAAAAAAGAGACGTGTCCACTGAGTTAGGTATTTTTCTGGCGGGGCCGGGACGTCTGTCCGAGACAGTGGCGCGGCCCTTGCACCTATCAAAAGCTCGTGTACGGTAACTGCCCTGACGTGCTGTCTGATGAATGACCTTTGGGAGAACCCCGTGGATGAAATTACTCAACTTGCCGCAGAGCTGGGCAAGCGTCTGCTAGTGCTCAAGGCTCAAGTCACCACCGCTGAGTCGTGTACCGGTGGCGGGATCGCCGAAGCAATCACTCGTATCCCAGGCAGCTCAGCCTGGTTCGAAGCCGGGTACGTCACGTATTCCAACGCCCAGAAAACTCGCCAATTGAACGTGTCGCCTGAACTGTTCTCTACAGTGGGCGCGGTCAGTCGCGAAGTGGTAGAGGCCATGGTGATGGGCGCGCAGGTTAATAGTGGGGCGCATTTTGCGGTTGCAGTCAGCGGCGTTGCCGGTCCTGATGGAGGGTCTGCCGAGAAGCCGGTGGGCACGGTGTGGCTCGCTTGGGGTGACGGCGCACAGGTTGTTTCTGAGCGTCGCCAATTCGACGGCGACCGCGACGAAGTCCGCCGACAAACGGTGAAGGCCGCGCTAGAGGGCCTGATACAGCGTACCGCTAGATAAATAGCAAAACGGGGGTAGGCGAGCGCTCAACCCTGTGGAATAATACTGGCTACTTATACAGTTATTGTTGGCCGTGAGGCCTTATTGATTACGAGAGGACTTCAATGGACGACAACAAGAAGAAAGCCTTGGCTGCGGCCTTGGGTCAGATCGAGCGTCAATTCGGCAAAGGTGCCGTAATGCGCATGGGTGACCATGACCGCCAGGCGATTCCTGCTATCTCCACCGGTTCGCTGGGTCTGGACATTGCGCTGGGTATTGGTGGTTTGCCAAAAGGCCGAATCGTAGAAATCTACGGTCCGGAATCTTCGGGTAAAACGACGCTGACGCTGTCTGTCATCGCCCAGGCTCAGAAAATGGGCGCTACCTGCGCGTTCGTCGATGCCGAACACGCACTCGACCCTGAGTACGCTGGCAAGCTGGGCGTCAATGTCGATGACCTGCTGGTTTCGCAACCGGATACCGGTGAGCAAGCCCTGGAAATCACCGACATGTTGGTGCGCTCCAATGCCATCGACGTCATCGTGATCGACTCCGTGGCTGCATTGGTCCCTAAAGCCGAAATCGAAGGCGAGATGGGTGACATGCACGTTGGTCTGCAGGCACGCTTGATGTCTCAGGCGCTGCGGAAAATCACTGGCAACATCAAAAACGCGAACTGTCTGGTGATCTTCATCAACCAGATTCGTATGAAAATCGGTGTCATGTTTGGTAGCCCGGAAACCACTACCGGTGGTAACGCGCTGAAGTTCTACGCTTCTGTCCGACTGGATATCCGCCGTACTGGCGCGGTGAAGGAAGGCGATGAAGTCGTTGGTAGCGAAACCCGCGTCAAGGTCGTGAAAAACAAGGTCGCTCCGCCGTTCCGTCAGGCCGAGTTCCAGATTCTCTACGGTAAGGGTATCTACCTTAACGGCGAAATCATTGACCTGGCAGTGCTGCATGGCTTCGTCGAGAAATCGGGTGCCTGGTACAGCTATCAGGGCAGCAAGATCGGTCAGGGCAAGGCCAACTCGGCCAAGTTCCTGGCAGATAACCCGGAAGTCGGCGCAACACTGGAAAAACTGATCCGCGACAAGCTGCTAACTCCGGGCGTTGACACTAAGGCAGTGAACTCCAGAGTACCTGCTGACGACCTGGCTGAAGCTGACGCTGACGTCTG
>NZ_JAMFRV010000156.1 GCF_026224925.1 Pseudomonas sp.
CATGTTGCCAAACAGACGCAGTGCCAACGAGATAGGTTTGGCAATCAACGTCACGAATTCGAGTAAGAAGTTCACCGGAATCAGCAGCGCTTGAAGAAAGATGTTCTTGCTGCCAAACGGGTGCAGGGTCATTTCGCCGATGAAGCCGCCAACACCCTTAATCTTGATGCTGTAAAAAATAATCAGCGCAAATACCGACAGAGCCATGCCCAGGGTAGCGTTTGGATCAGTTGTCGATACGGCACGGAACGGGATGTGTGAGTCGCCAGTGACAATCATCGCCAAGTGAGGAATCCAGTCGACCGGTATAAGGTCGACGGCGTTCATCATGAACACCCAGACGAAGATAGTCAGCGCCAACGGCGCGATGACTGCACTGCGTCCGTGAAAACTGTCCTTCACGCTGCCGTCAACGAACTCGATCAAAACTTCAACGAAGTTCTGCAGGGCGCCGGGTTGACCCGACGTTGCCTTTTTGGCGGCCATGCGGAAGATCAGAATGAAGATCAGCCCCAATGCGACCGACCAGCCGAGAGTATCAACGTGGAAAGCCCAAAACCCCATTTCCTTGGCTTGCGCCGCGTCATGAGCAAAACCCCAACCACTGGTTGGCAAATGACCGAAGGTCAAATTCTGCAGGTGGTGCTGGATATATGCCGAAGCTGTTTGCTCTGATGCCATGGTTGCCTCAAACGCCCTAAGGTCTCGAAAGTCTTGTTCTCATAAGCAGGGGTGAAAACCAGTTGACCAGTTGGATCAACATGAAAACGCCAAATACAGCCAGCGGCGCCAATGGTTTAACACCTGCAAACGTCAGCGCAAAAAGCACTGCCGTCAAAATTAGTTTGCCCGCCTCACCGGCATAAAAAGACCGGACAATGGCTTGCGCTGCTCTAGCGCCCGTAAACCGGAACGCTTTATGAGCAAAGTACAAATTGGGCAGCCACGCTATCAGACCTCCACAAAGGCCTGAGTACCCAGCAACGACACCGTGCCACTGCCATAACGCCAACGCTGCGAGCAGCAATACTGCACATTGGGTCAGAAGCACCGGAAAAACTGCCAGGCGATGGAACGGCAGGCGTTTCTGCGTGCGGTTTTCCATCACAACTGCTCCTGGTATGTCGGCCGCCAAAATCAATAACTTGGCATAAATTGTGCCGACAAAATGCGCGCAGAGTATAGGGGCGGTTTAGCCCCTATTCAACTGCTAGGTAGTGATTTCCGACTACTCGCTACAAAGCATTTGTTTCAACGAATGTGAGCTAGCACACCCTGCAACTCATCCAACGAGTTATAACGGATGACCAACTGTCCTTTACCCTTCTGACCATGGCGAATCTGCACCGCAGACCCTAACCGCTCTGCCAGGCGCTGTTCGAGCCGACTGATGTCCGGATCGGTTTTGGCGGGTTCAACGGCAGCCGGTTTGCCACTCAACCACTGGCGAACCAAGGCTTCAGTCTGGCGTACCGTTAGGCCCCGTGCGACAACGTGTCGCGCCCCCTCGACCTGCTGTTCCTCAGGCAATCCCAGTAATGCACGTGCATGACCCATTTCCAGATCGCCATGGGACAACATGGTTTTGATGGCTTCCGGCAATGCGATCAAGCGTAGCAGGTTCGCCACGGTTACCCGCGACTTACCCACAGCATCGGCAACTTGTTGCTGCGTTAACTGGAATTCCTGCTGAAGACGCTGCAACGCTACGGCTTCTTCAATCGGATTCAGGTCTTCGCGCTGAATATTCTCGATAAGTGCCATCGCAATTGCAGTTTCGTCTGAGACATCCCGGACCATCGACGGGATTGTTTCCAGGCCGGCCTGCTGGCTGGCGCGCCAACGACGCTCACCCGCAATGATCTCAAAACGATTGCCCGCGATTGGACGCACCACAATCGGTTGCATGACGCCCTGGGCCTTGATCGAGTGCGCCAGCTCCTCGAGCGCTTGAGGGTCCATGTCGCGACGTGGCTGGTATTTGCCGCGCTGGATCAAATCCAGAGGCAAGTGTTGCAGCTCACGTTGGTCGGCCTGAACGGCTTGCTCTTCCAATGCGCTAACGGTCGGACTGCTCAGAAGTGCATCCAGCCCACGTCCGAGACCTCGTTTCTTAACGGCCATGCGGATTCCTTAAGTTGCCTGAGCAGTTCGCGGTTTGCGACGTTGACGACGAACCATCTCGCCCGCCAAGGCAAGATAGGCCAGGGCACCACGCGATGTCTTGTCATACGCCAAAGCCGGCATGCCGAAGCTTGGCGCTTCTGCCAGACGGATGTTGCGCGGAATGACAGTGTCGTAGAGTTGCTCGCCAAAATGTTCCTTGAGCTGATCAGACACATCATTGATCAGGCTCAAACGCGGGTCATACATCGTCCGCAAGAGGCCTTCGATTTTTAGCTGGGGATTAAGTAATTCAGCGATGCGTTTGATGTTATCCACAAGGTCGCTCAACCCTTCCAATGCGAAATACTCACACTGCATGGGGATAATTACCCCGTCTGCCGCAACGAGGGCGTTCAGGGTGAGCATCGACAACGACGGCGGGCAATCGATGAGGATGTAGTCGTAGTTCTCGCGAATCGGCGCCAAAGCATTACGCAGGCGACTTTCCCGCATCTGCATTTCCAGCAGAACAACCTCGGCGGCGGTGAGATCTCGGTTAGCGGGCAGCAACTGGTAACCGCCATGTTCCGAAAAATGCATGGCCTGGGCCAAATCACACTCTCCGATCAAGACGTCATACACCGAATGTTCAAGGGCGTGTTTATCCACACCACTGCCCATGGTGGCGTTGCCCTGTGGGTCGAGATCAATCAACAACACGCGGCGCTTGGTCGCAACCAGCGACGCGGCGAGGTTGATGCAGGTGGTGGTTTTACCCACGCCCCCTTTTTGGTTCGCTATCGCGAATACCTTAGCCATTCTTGCGTGTGTTCCCAATCATGCCGTGCGGCGCAGTATCAGCAGATGGCGCTGGCCTTGGCAACCAGGAACGGTCAAGGCTTGTGCGCTATCTAGGCGAAAATCTGTCGGTAATGCTACCAGTTCATCAGCGGGGTGCAGGCCTTTCATCGCCAGCCACCGAGTATCGGTGTCGCCCAAGTGGCGAGTCCACCCGGTAAAGTCTGCAAGATTGCTGAACGCCCGGGACACTATCCCGGTAAAGGGCAGCGCAGGTTGAAATGTTTCCGCGCGGCTGTGGATAACTTCGAGGTTATCCAGTTTCAGCTCAAGTTTCACCTGGGTCAGAAAACGGGTTTTTTTACCGTTGCTGTCCAGAACGGTTACTTTCATCTCTGGAAACAAGATCGCCAGCGGAATACCGGGCATCCCACCGCCACTACCAACATCGAGCCAGCGTTCACCGGCAATGAAGGGAACGACGCTCAAACTGTCGAGCAGATGCCGTGAAACCATTTCGTCCGGGTCGCGTACAGCGGTCAGGTTGTAGGCCTTGTTCCATTTGATCAACAGCGCCAAGTAAGCCAGTAGCTGGCTGTGTTGGCTTTCGCTCAAATCGACGCCAAGTTCCTGAGCGCCACGGGATAACTCTTGGGCATGTTGCGAGGTAACCATAGAACTCAAGCGCTTTGCTCCAACTGACGGCCCGCGCCGCGTTTTTTCAAATGAATCATCAACAGCGAGATTGCTGCTGGGGTGACACCGGGAATACGTGAGGCCTGGCCCAGCGTCTCAGGACGAGTTATCCCCAGCTTGCCTTGAATTTCTTTGGACAGACCAGAGATACCGACGTAATCGATATCTGCAGGTAACTTCGTGTCTTCACTGGCCCGCAGACGAGCAATTTCATCTTGCTGGCGATCAATGTAGCCCGCGTATTTAGTTTTAATTTCTACCTGCTCGGCAACCTGAGGATCGCTACAGCCATCACCAGTGATAGCGATCAGACTGGCGTAATCGACCTCAGGGCGCGTCAGCAAATTCAGCAAATTGTATTCGTGAGTCAGCGGCGTACCAAAATGTGCAGAAATCGCGTCGCCCTGTAAGGTTCCGGGACGTACCCAAGTACTTTTCAGGCGCTGCTCTTCCAACTCGATGCTTTCGCGCTTGGTGCAGAACGCTGCCCAACGAGCGTCATCGACCAATCCCAACTCTCTGCCCTTCTCGGTCAGACGCAGGTCGGCGTTGTCTTCGCGCAGAATCAAACGGTACTCGGCCCGAGACGTGAACATCCGATAGGGCTCTTGGGTACCCAAGGTAATCAGATCGTCGACAAGCACCCCGATGTAAGCCTCGTCCCGGCGCGGGCACCAACTTTCCTTGCCTTTTGCGAGCAATGCCGCATTGGTACCAGCAAGCAAACCTTGAGCGGCGGCTTCTTCGTAGCCCGTCGTACCGTTGATCTGCCCAGCGAAAAACAGACCGCCGATAACCTTGGTTTCGAGGCTGTATTTCAAATCTCGGGGGTCGAAATAATCGTATTCGATCGCATACCCAGGGCGAACAATGTGCGCATTTTCCATGCCGCGAATTGAACGCACGATCTGCAGCTGAACGTCGAAAGGCAACGAAGTAGAAATACCGTTCGGGTAAAGCTCGTGGGTATTCAACCCTTCCGGTTCGATGAATACCTGATGGCTTTGCTTGTCCGCAAAGCGATGGATCTTATCTTCGATGGACGGGCAGTAGCGTGGGCCTACACCTTCGATTACACCGGAGTACATCGGTGAACGATCAAGGTTGGCAGCGATAATTTCATGCGTGCGGGCGTTGGTATGGGTAATCCAGCAACTGACCTGAGCGGGATGCTGCTCCTTGGAACCCATGAACGACATAACCGGGATTGGGGTATCACCCGGTTGTTCGGTCATTACCGAAAAGTCCACTGAACGGCCATCGATACGCGGGGGCGTGCCTGTTTTCAAGCGGCCGACACGCAGTGGCAGTTCACGCAGACGCTGAGCCAGTGCGATCGATGGTGGATCGCCTGCGCGTCCACCCGAATAATTCTGCATGCCAATGTGGATAAGTCCACCGAGGAACGTGCCAGTGGTCAACACCACTGCGTCCGCGAGAAAACGCAGGCCCATTTGGGTCACAACGCCGCGCACCTGATCTTGTTCAACGATCAAATCATCGCAGGCTTGTTGGAATATCCACAGGTTGGGCTGGTTTTCGATAATTTCGCGAATGGCGGACTTATACAAAACTCGATCAGCTTGGGCACGGGTAGCACGCACGGCTGGGCCTTTGCGGCTGTTCAGCACACGAAACTGAATTCCACCTTTGTCGGTGGCGATGGCCATGGCGCCGCCAAGGGCGTCGATTTCCTTTACCAAGTGGCTTTTGCCTATGCCACCGATGGCCGGGTTGCAGCTCATTTGGCCTAGCGTTTCCACGTTGTGCGTCAGCAGCAGGGTTTTAGCACCCATACGTGCTGACGCCAGTGCGGCCTCGGTACCGGCATGACCGCCACCGATGACGATCACTTCAAAACGGGAAGGGAAATCCACCACGCACCTCGTTCCTGCTCTTGAAAACAGGAAAATAAAATTTGGACAGTCGGCAAGTATAGGGACTTACCCCCTGTGAAAGGAACCCGTTGCACAAAATTCGACCAGCTGTGGATGACTGGCGGTTATAGAAATTAAAAAGAAAGAAATTTATAAGATCTTTGTTTTTATGTTTATTCTTAGTGAGCACCATTTCTGTGGATAAGGTTCTACAGGCCTTATTTATCAATGTGTACAGAGATTCAAAAGTCTGTGGTCATGTGCCAAGGAGGCCCTTGGATAAGTGCCTTGAGCCTGTGGATTAAAGTGATGGTTATCCACAGAGGGGATTATGCCCAGTTTTCAGGCCTTGTTATCAACTGAGCTAAGGGCGGGTTATACACAGGGCTTAATCCACAGAAAAGCTGTGCAATGGCCAGAAAAAAGACGCAGGAAAGCAGCC
>NZ_JAMFRV010000157.1 GCF_026224925.1 Pseudomonas sp.
CCGAACCCGCATTGTAGGCTCGGGAGTCGTGCGCCCTAAACCTATCCAGATCGTCAATCCGGCGCACCAAGCGGGGCAAATCTGCGAACGGAATCCTGCTTGCGACGTGATTAAACGTCAAGGACTCCACAAGTACTTCCGCAGGTCCCTCCAAGGAAAGCCCGTCGACAATTCCCAGAAGCGTGGCGAAGGTGAAGAACATCGGCTGTTTCATTCCGAATTGTGCATGCAGGCCGGGGCCTATCAGAACGCGACCTGGGTGGTTGGCGTGGCCAAGGCCGGCGTCGAAGACGGCTTCCCGTTGATGGGCGGCAGCGTGATCATCGACCCCAACGGTTTCGTGGTGGCCAAGGCGCAAGGGCAGGGCGATGAACTGATCGTGCATGCCTGCGACATGGACCTGTGCAATTTCGGCAAAACCACGATCTTCGATTTTGCCCGCCATCGACGCATCGAACACTACGGCATCATCACCCGCCAGACCGGCGTTCAGCGCCCCTGACCTGGAGACAACGACTCATGCGCAGCGTGTACCTGAATGGGGCGTTCGTCCCTGAAAACGAGGCGAAGATCTCGATCTTCGACCGCGGCTTCATGTTCGCCGATGGCATCTACGAAGTGACCGCAGTGCTGCAAGGCAAGCTGGTGGACTTCGAGCTGCATCTGGCGCGTCTGGCGCGGTCGCTGGGGGAAATGGCCCTCGATTTACCACTCAACAGTGCGCAATTGCTGTCGATCCATCGTGAGCTGATCACGCGCAACGAACTGCATGAAGGCCTGGTGTACATGCAGGTCAGCCGTGGCGTCGAAGACCGCAACTTTCTGTATCCGCCCGCTGGCAGTCCGTTGACGGTGGTGCTGTATACCCAAGCCAAAGTGGTGCTCGACAGCCCGCTGGCCAAACGCGGTATGAACATCATCGGCCTGCCGGATTTGCGCTGGGGCCGCAGCGATATCAAGACCACCCAGTTGCTCTACGCCTGTATGGCCAAAGAACAGGCCAGGGCACAGGGCGCCGACGATGCATGGCTGGTGAAGGATGGCTGGGTCACCGAAGGTACGTCGAACAACGCCTTCATCATCACCCACGACGGCGCGGTGGTGACCCGCGAGCTGTCCCGTGCGTTGTTGCCTGGCACCACCCGCGGCGCATTGATCGCGCTGGTCAAGGAGCATGACCTGCGCCTTGAAGAGCGCGCCTACACCCTTGAAGAGGCGCAAGGCGCAGCCGAGGCGTTCATTACCTCGTCCACCTCATTTGTCTACCCGGTGGTGACCATCGACGGCCAGGCGGTGGGCGACGGCAAACCCGGTGCGCTGACCCAGCGTTTGCGCCAGCTGTACATCGACCATGCGCTCGCGGTGCTTGTCTAGTCGCCACACGCCACGGCCCAGGCGTACACAGAGACGCCGGGCCTTACCACAGCCTTTTGCACGACAGAGGAAGACTGCCGACACCGAACGTAGCCATTTGAAAGGAATGTTGAGCATGAAATCACGTCCATCCCGCGCCCTGATATCACGTCTGTTGCTGCCCGTTGGCGTGGCCCTTGCGTTCAATGCGCCGTTCACCTTGGCGGCCGAGAAAACTCTGCATGCGGTGATGTCTTCATCCCTGCGCGTGCTCGATCCCATCGCCACCACCGCGCAAATCACCCGCAACCACGCTTACATGATCTACGACACGCTTATCGGCATGGACGAGCATTTCGTACCGCAGCCGCAAATGGCCGACTGGACCGTGTCGCCGGACGGCCTGACGTACACCTTCACCCTGCGCGACGGCCTGCTTTGGCATGACGGCAAACCGGTGACCGCCACAGATTGCGTCGCCTCGCTCAAGCGTTGGGCGCGCTTTGATGTCGGCGGTCAGCTGATGATGAAGTACACCGCTGGCATTGTCGCCACCGATGACAAGACCATCACCCTGACCCTCGCCAAACCCTTCGGTTACGTGCTGCAACTGCTCGCCAAACCGTCCTCGGTCGCAGCTTTCATGATGCCCGAACGCGTCGCCAATATTCTCGACGGCAAGACCATCACCGACTACACCGGTTCCGGGCCTTATGTATTCGTCGCCAAAGAGTTCGACCCCGGCAACCGGGTGGTCTACGAGAAATTCAAGCAATACGTGCCGCGCAAAGAACCGGCCAGCGGTACTGCCGGGGGCAAGGTGGTCAAGGTTGACCGCGTCGAGTGGATCAACATGCCCGACCGCATGACCGCGATCAACGCGCTGTCGTCTGGCGATATCGATTTCATCGAACAACTGCCCATCGACCTGCTGCCGATGGTGCAGGCCGACGATCACCTCAAGTCCGGCGTGCTGAGCAAGTTGGGTTCGATGACTGGGGGGCGCATGAACTTCCTTTACCCGCCGTTCAACAACCCCGACATCCGTCGCGCCGCCATGTTGGCGATGAACCAGAAAGACGTGCTGGATGCGCTGGTCGGTAACCCTGAGTACTTCAAACAATGCGCTTCGGTGTTCGGTTGCGGGACCACGCTTGAAACCGAGGCGGGCGGCGAATCGCTGTCCACCGGCGGCAATCTGGAAGCTGCACGTGCGCTGCTGAAAAAAGCCGGTTACGACGGCACGCCTGTGGTGATCATGCAGCCGACCGACGTCCCAAGTCAGGCGCCGCAGCCGGTGGTAGCGGCGCAAGCGTTGCGCAAGGCTGGCTTCAACGTCGATCTGCAACCGATGGACTGGCAAACACTGGTCTCGCGCCGAGCCAACCAAAATCCACCCGCGCAAGGTGGCTGGAACCTGTTCTTCACCTATTGGAACGTCGAGACCATCTGGAACCCGGTGGTCAATCCGATGCTCGACGGTGGCGGGCAGAAGGGCGCTTGGTTTGGTTGGCCGACCGATCCGCAGATGAATCAGCTGCGGGTTGATTTCGCCACTGCGACCGATCCCGCAAAGCAAAAGGAAATCGCCGTCGACATTCAGAAGCGCGCCATGGATCAGGTGAGCTACATCCCGCTCGGTCAGTACTTCGACGTCGCCGCCTGGAATAGCCATATCAGCCACTTGATGACCGGGCCGTCCACGGTGTTCTGGAACGTCGAGAAAGCCGACTGATTGCAGCGTCATGATTCTTGCCTTCGGAGACTTCAATGCTTGGTTACTTTTTTCGCCGCGTGTTGGCGGCGATCCCAGTGATGCTGGTGGTCGCACTGTTTGTGTTCCTGTTGCTGCGCCTGTCGCCGGGCGATCCTGCGGCAATCATCGCCGGTGACATGGCCAGCCCGGAGCAATTGGCGGCGATTCGCGAAAGCCTCGGCTTGAACCAGTCGTTGTACCGGCAGTTTTTCGTATGGATCTGGCAACTGCTGCAAGGCGACTTCAGCACCTCGCTGATGGCCCATACGCCAGTGCTCAACATGATCGGGCAGCGCTTGGAACCGACCCTGAGCCTGGCGTTGGTAGCCATCGTGTTCACCATCCTGATCTCGGTTCCGCTGGGTGTGCTGGCTGCGTGGAAACACGGCAGCTGGATCGACAGTCTGGTGATGTCGACCTCGGTGCTGGGTTTCTCGATACCGGTGTTCGTGATCGGGTATGTGCTGATCACGGTATTCGCCCTGGAGCTGAAGTGGTTGCCGGTTCAAGGGTTTCGCAGCATCAGCGAGGGCCTTGGCCCATTCGCCCAAAGGATCGTGTTACCGGCGCTGACCTTGTCCTCGGTGTACGTGGCGCTGGTTGCACGCATGACTCGGGCGAGCATGCTCGAAGTGCTCGGCGAGGATTACATCCGCACCGCGCGGGCTAAGGGTTTGGCGGAGGTGCATGTGTTGTTCCGGCATGCGCTGCGCAACGCGATGATTCCGATCCTGACGGTGATCGGCACCGGCTTCGCGCTGATGATTTCAGGCGTCGTGGTCACCGAAAGCGTGTTCAACATTCCAGGGCTGGGCCGACTGATCGTCGATGCCGTGCTAGCCCGTGACTATCCGGTTATCCAGGGCATGATCCTGCTGACCAGCGGCGTGTATGTCGTCATCAATCTGCTGATCGATCTGTCGTACGCGATCAGCGATCCACGCATTCGTTACTGAGGGCAAGGCCATGAGCAAACCCGTTTCCCTGAGCTTGCCTGCGCCCAGACGCCGACTGATCATGCTGCCCCGCTTGCCGCTGACCTCGGCGCTTGCGCTGGTGGTTCTGCTGCTGATCATCGGCATGGCGATTTTTGCGCCGTGGGTTGCCAATCATGATCCGGTGGCACTGGCTCCAGCCTTTCGCCTGAAACCTGCCAGTGCTGAGTTCTGGCTGGGTACCGACGCCTATGGCCGTGATCTGTTTTCGCGCATCGTCTACGGCGCGCGTATCTCGCTCACCGTTGGTGTCGGCGTCACGGTGTTGAGCATCCTCATCGGTCTGCCACTGGGACTGATCGCCGGATATTTTCGCGGCCTCGACGCACTGTTGATGCGGGTGATGGACGGGCTGATGGCGATTCCCGGGATCTTGCTGGCGATTGCGATTGTGTCCCTTAGCAGTGCCGGGATCTGGACGGTGATGATCGCGATCATGGTGCCGGAGATCCCACAGGTGGTGCGTCTGGTGCGCTCTCGCGTGCTGTCGACGCGCGAGGAGCCTTACGTCGAAGCGGCGGTGCTGATGGGCACGTCGACCTTCAATATTCTCACCCGCCATTTGATGCCCAATACCCTCGCGCCGCTGATCGTGCAAGGCACCTATATCTGCGCCTCGGCGATTCTCACCGAAGCGATCCTGTCATTCCTCGGCGCGGGTATCGGCACCGAAATCCCGACCTGGGGCAACATCATTTCCGAGGGGCGGGTGTATTTCCAGCTCAAGCCATCGCTGGTGCTGTGGGCCGGTCTTGCGCTGTCACTGTGCATTTTGTCGATCAACCTGTTGGGCGACGCAGCGCGCGATGCGCTTGACCCGCGCATGAAAAAAAGGGGCGCAGCATGAGCGAGCAACTGAGCGACACGCTGCGGGTCGAACACCTGTGCGTGAACACCGCAGAAGGCACACCGATCCTGCAAGACATCTCATTCGAAATCCGTCCCGGTGAAACACTGTGCCTGGTGGGCGAGAGCGGTTCGGGCAAGTCGGTGACGTCACTGGCAATCTTGGGACTGCTGGCAAAAGATCAACTGAGTGCGGTCAGTGGCCGGATTCTGC
>NZ_JAMFRV010000158.1 GCF_026224925.1 Pseudomonas sp.
GGCGATGGGCAGAGCGGCGATAAGGTGATCCAGTGTGTGTCCGATACCGTGCGCGAACTCATCCGCGACGTCGATATTGCCGGACGTTATGGCGGAGAAGAGTTCGCGGTGCTATTGCCAGGAACGTCGTTAGCTGGAGGAATAACCTTCGCTGAGCGACTGCGCAAAGCAGTGGAGGCCAATGAGGTGGTGCATGATGGAAAAACGATCCGCTGCACCATCAGCCTCGGTGTGGCTGATTTAAGTGAACCTGTTTCGGACTACAAGCACCTGATCGAACGGGCCGACCAGGCGCTGTATGTCTCAAAAGAAAGCGGTCGTAATCGGGTCTCGGCTTACGAGCGCGAAAAGCGGGCACTGGCTGGCGAGTAGTGTTCTCGCGACCTGCTCTAACAGTTACGCAAACGCTGGAATCACGTCTTGTAGCAGCGTATTCAATGAGCGCCAGCAGCCTTGTTGAGGTCGCTTTCGGTCCATTGGGTGTAAACGCAGGCGTCGGCGGCGGCCCAGCGCACGCGTACCGGGTCGCCTGTTTTCAGCGGCATGCCCGCCGCCGAAAGTGCTTTCACCGTCATCGCTGTTCCCCCTTGCGTCACGACGCTGCACGTTTGGCTTTCGCCCAGAAACAGTACTTCCACCACCGTAGCCGGGACTTCATTCCAGCCTGCCGCTGCGGGGTCGCGGATCGCTTGGTCGATACTCAGTGCCTGGGCTTTCTCTGGGCGCACCATCAGTAGCAAGTCCTGATCGACCTGTAAGCCGGAGGTCAGCCGAATCGACAGCGGTTGGGCCTCAAACAACCCCACCGCGTTGCCTTTAGCCTTGAGTTTGAGAAAGTTTGAGTTGCCGAGGAACGAGGCTACAAAGGCGTTTGGCGGATTCTGGTACAGGTCAAAACCGGTGCCCAAACCGACAATCTTGCCGTGGCTGAAAATCGCAATGCGCTGCGACAGGCGCATGGCCTCTTCCTGGTCATGGGTCACATAGACGATGGTAATACCCAGCCGCCGGTGCAATTGCCGCAGCTCATCTTGCAGGTCTTCACGAAGTTTTTTATCCAGCGCGCCCAAGGGCTCGTCCATCAATAGGATGCGTGGTTCGTAAACCAGTGCCCTGGCAATCGCGACCCGTTGCTGCTGTCCGCCGGACAGTTGCGAAGGGCGGCGATGGGCGAACTCGTTGAGTTGCACCAGCTTAAGCATGGCGTCTACCTGGCGTTCACGTTCGGCCTTGGGCAGTTTGCGGATCGCCAACGGGAACGCGATGTTGTCGCGTACAGACAAGTGCGGAAACAGCGAGTAGCGCTGGAACACCATACCGATGTCGCGCTTGTGCGACGGTACGTTGACCAGAGATTGGCCGTTGACCAGGATCTCTCCCGAGCTGGGTGTTTCGAAGCCGGCCAACATCGATAAGGTGGTGCTTTTGCCAGAACCGCTGGAGCCGAGAAAGGTCAGGAACTCGCCGTTCTGGATATCCAGTGAAATGTTGTCTACGGCGGCAAAATCACCGTAGTGCTTGTTCAAGTTGCGCAGGCTGACCAAGGTTTTATGGTCCTGTTGCGCGGGGTCTTTGATCACGGCACTCATGTCGTACTCCTAGGCGCTCAGGCGCTGGTTTCGGTGCGCCGACGCAATGCGGCAGAGATAACCATCACCAGCACCGACAGGCCGATCAACAACGTCGACGCAACGGCGATCACTGGGGTCAGGTCTTGGCGCAGGGTGGTCCACATTTTTACGGGCAAGGTTTGCAGGGTAGGGCTGGCCATCATCACGCTGAGCACCACTTCATCCCATGAAATAAGGAAGGCGAACAGCGCACCGGCAACCATGCCTGGACGGATTCCCGGGAAGGTCACCTTGAACACCGCTTGCAAGCGTGACGCGCCGCAAATTACCGCAGCATCCTCAATGGACTGATCGAAAAGCTTCAGCGAGTTGATGATCGAAATAATCGTGAACGGTAACGCGACGATCACGTGACTGACCACGAACGCAAACATCGTCCCGGTGTAGCCCAGTTTGAGAAACAACGCGTACACCGCCACGGCGATGATCACCAAGGGCACGATCATCGGCAGGGTAAACAGACCATAAAGCATCTCCCTGCCACGAAAACGTCCGCGGACCAAGGCAAAGGCGGTTGGCAAACCTAGCGCCACGGCGAAAATGGTGGTGAGAACCGCGACTTTGAGGCTGGCGAACGCGGCGTCTATCCAGTCCGGGTTGGAAAAAAACTGTCCGTACCACTTCAGTGTCCAGCCCGGTGGCGGGAATACCAACCACTGCGAGGAGCCAAACGACAGCAACACGATAAAAACAATCGGCAGCAGCAAAAATAGCGCGATAAAGCCCGAGGTCAAATAGAGGCCGAGTCGCATGCGCCGGCTCATGGCGTTGGCAGTCAATAACATGTGGCTTACCTCGCGTTGCTGGAGCCGACCGGAGATTCCGGTTGCAGCTTCAGGTAGAAGTAGAACAGCACCAAGGTGATCAGGATCAACAGCGCCGCACCTGCGCTCGCCAATCCCCAATTGAGGAACGACTGCACCTGCTGAATGATGAACTCCGGCAACATCATGTTTTGCGCGCCGCCCAGCAGGGCCGGTGTGACGTAGTACCCGAGGGACATCACGAATACCATCAGCCCGCCAGAGAACAAACCTGGACGGCACAATGGCAGGAACACCTTGAAGAAGTTGCTCCACGGGCTCGCTCCGCAAATGGCGCCGGCTTGAAGCACCATGGGGTCAATCGCTTGCATGGTCGCCTGCAGCGGCAGGACGATGAACGGAATCATGATGTAGCTCATGCCGATCACCACGCCGGTGAGGTTGTGCACCATCTCCAGTGGTTGATCAATGATGCCCATGGCCATCAACGCTTTGTTGATCACTCCCGAGGCTTGCAGCAATACCAGCCAGGAATAAGTCCGGGCCAATAGGCTGGTCCACATCGACAGCAACACCACGTTGAGGATCCAACGGCCCCAGCCCCGAGGGACCAGGGTGATGACCCACGCCAACGGAAAGCCCAACAGCAGGCTGAACACGGTCACCAGGCCCGCCACTGAGAAGGTGTTGAGCAGCACACGGGTGTACGCCGAGTTGGCGAACAATTCCGCGTAATTGCCGAGACCCGGAGTGGGTTCAAGCACGCCCCGCAGCAACAGGCTGATCAGTGGGCCGAAGAAGAACAGACCAAGGAACAATAACGCGGGAAGCAGGTTGCTCACGCCGCGCCAACGTCGTGCCATTGGAGTAGAACGCTTCATCACCGCAGCCTTGTCTGGAGCCGAATCGGCAGCGCCAGAGGCGCTCCCGACCGACTTGGATTGACCGGACGCTGCAGCGGTCATTTTCACTTGAGCAGCCATTCGTTCCACCGTGTCGCGATGGCTTGGCCGTTTTTGGCCCAGTACGCGAAGTCTAGAGTGATCTGATCCTTAGCGTAGGCAGTTGGCAAGTTCGGTGCCAATACCGAATCCAGACGCGCCACGCTGTCGACGTTGACCGGTGCATAGGCGGTCAGGTTGGAGAAGTCGGCCTGACCTTTAGCGCTGCTGGCGCTGGCCAGGAACTTCATGGCAGCGTCTTTGTTTTTCGAGCCTTTAGGGATGACCAGAATGTCGGCCATGACCAGGTTCTGTTTCCAGCTTACGCCGACGGGTGCGCCATCTTCTTGCAGGGCGTGAATCCGGCCGTTCCAAAACTGACCTAGGCTCGCTTCACCGGAAGCCAATAACTGCTGGGATTGCGCGCCGCCACCCCACCAGACGATGTCCTTCTTGATGGTGTCGAGTTTCTTGAACGCACGGTCCAGGTCCAGCGGGTAAAGCTTATCGGCGGCTACACCGTCCGCCAGCAATGCGAGTTCAAGCACGCCAGGGCTTGGCCATTTATACAGAGCGCGTTTGCCAGGGTAGGTTTTGGTATCGAACAGTGCTGTCCAGTCTTGAGGTGTCTTGCTGCCCAATTTGCTTTGGTTGTAGCCGAGAACGAAGGAGAAGAAAAACGAACCAACACCATGGTCGGAGACGAAACGTGGGTCGATTTTGTCGCGCTGGATAACTGAAAAATCAAGCGGCTCAAGCAAGCCTTCGGCGGCGGCTCGCAATGCGAAGTCGGCCTCGACGTCCACAACGTCCCATTGCACGTTGCCGCTATCGACCATGGCTTTCAGTTTGCCGTAATCGGTCGGGCCATCCTGAACTACTTTGATCCCGGTAGCTTTGCTGAACGGGTCGGCCCAGGCTTGCTTTTGCGCGTCCTGAGTGCTGCCGCCCCAACTGACAAAGTTAACGCTCTCAGCGGCGATAGCCGCGTTGCAGGTCACCGCCAATACACTGGCGGCGAGCACTGCGGCTACACGTTTATTCAACACCATATTCACGCCCTCATTTGTTGTGTTTTTGAGCGGGCTTTACAACCCGCCTATCGGGAGCAGTAGGTCCATTGGGGCCTTTGAGCATCGACCGGGCCAGGGGCTGTTGTTGTGTGTGATGTCCCTATTCGGGCGCACCTGGCACGTCATTCGGTCTATGGAATATCATATTATGGTATTCCAAGCTTTCTGCAAGTGTTTAGCCGTACCGATTGTCTTGGAAGAGCCTATTTATTGGGTGGAAACGGGGTAAGTGGTGTTTTTCGTTACGTTGATTTAGCCAACAAACGCAATACTTTCCACGACTTCCAAGTCATAACCGGTCAGCCCTGCGTATTTCAGCGGCGGCCCCAAATGACGAACTTTGTTGATGCCGAGGTCTTGCAGAATCTGTGCCCCGGTGCCGACTTCTGAATAGATGCGTGATTGCGAGCGTGTGTATTGCCGAGGCGGTTGAGTCAGAAACGGAATGCGCTCCAGCAAGGCTTGGGACGACTCGTGATTGGCCAATACCACCACCACGCCGCAGCCTTCTTCGGCGACTCGTTGCAGGGCTGCCCATAACGTCCAGTTTGCGGGGCCTGTGTATTCGGCGCCTACCAGATCCCGCAGGGGGTCAATGACGTGGACGCGCACCAAAGTCGGCTGATCATGACGAATCTCACCCATGACCATCGCCATGTGCACGCCGCCTTCGAGGCAGTCTTCGTAGCTGACCAGGCGAAAAGTACCGTGTACGGTGGGCAACTCGCGTTCGCCGATTCGCACGATAGTGCGTTCGGTGCTGAGCCGGTAGTGAATCAAATCGGCAATGGTGCCGATTTTGATTCCGTGCCGTTCGGCGAATACTTCTAGATCCGGGCGCCGCGCCATGGTGCCGTCGTCATTCATCACTTCGACGATTACCGAGGCCGGCGTGAAGCCCGCCAACCGCGCCAGATCACAGCCGGCTTCGGTATGCCCGGCGCGCGTCAGTACGCCGCCTTCTTTGGCTCGCAGCGGGAATATATGCCCCGGCTGCACCAGGTCTTCGGCCCGGCTATTGGCGGCTACTGCTGCTTCGACCGTCCGCGCGCGGTCTGCTGCAGAAATGCCAGTGGTCACTCCAGTGGCTGCCTCAATCGAAACCGTGAACGCAGTGCTGAACACGCTGCCATTACTGGGCACCATCTGCTCCAAACCGAGACGCTGGCAATGTTCATCGGTCAACGTCAAGCAGATCAAGCCACGTGCCTCGCGCGCCATAAAGCTGATGGCATGCGCGCTGCAACGATCCGCAGCCAGCAGCAGATCACCTTCGTTTTCCCGGTCCTCATCGTCTACCAGCAAGACCATTTTGCCTTGACGGTAATCTTCGATAATGTCTTCGATGCTGTTGAACGTCATAGCCCTGATTCCCGATTGAAAATGGTAGCGGTGCCTTTAATCTGGTATACCATAATACAACTTAAAACGAAATATCGAGGTTGTTATGAAGGCTTATTGGATCGCACACGTCGATGTCACTGATCCGCAGCAGTACGCCCAATACACCCAGCGGGCTCCCGCAGCGTTCGCGCTGTATGGCGGAAAATTGCTGGCACGGGGCGGGCGTTCGGAGGCGATGGAGGGCAGGGCGACGCCGCAACGCAGCGTGGTGATCGAGTTCGAATCGTTTGACCAGGCGCAGGCATGCTACCGCTCCGAGCAGTACCAGCAGGCTAGCCAATACCGACAGGGCGCAGCGCAGGTGGAAGTGATTATTGTCGAAGGTTATGAAGCTGAATGACTAATAGCTCAGCGGATGAAATGGATTTTTCCGCTGAAATCGTTACCCATGTAGATGCCATAAATTCCGGCCTGACGCTCTTCGATATAGCGTTCGAGAATCTGCCGAATGGCTGGGTAATAGATGCTGTCCCACGGGATATCTTCGGGGGCAAAGAAGCGGCAATCGAGGGTTTCCGGGCCATACTGGCCAGTCATCTCCAGGGCTACCGCACGGAAGATGATGTACACCTCGCTGATCTGCGGCACGCTGAAAATCGAGTAGGGCGAGACAATTTCTGCACGGACCCCGGTTTCTTCCCAGACTTCGCGCACCGCGCCGTCTTCGGTGGTTTCACCGCTTTCGAGAAAACCCGCGGGCAGTGTCCAAGTGCCGGGGCGTGGCGGGATCGCACGCTGGCACAATAAGTACTTGCCGTCCTGCTCAATGATGCAGCCGGCAATGATCTTCGGATTGACGTAATGAATGTAGGCACAACATTGGCACATCAAACGCTCATGCGTGTCGCCGGGCGGAAGCTGGTGACGGAGGTCACCACTGCCGCATTGCGGGCAGAAGCGTGGAGTGGGCATGGTTAGCGACCTATGCGGGGTTCTTTCAACATGATGGGCGCAACGATTTCACGGACTTTTCCGGTCTCGTTCTGCTTTAGCTTGAGGTAGTCCAGCGCGACTTTGGCAGCTGCCCGCACATGATCAACCGAGGCTTGGTGCGCAGCCAGCGGGTCGCCGCTTTTGATCGCCGCAACGATACGTTCCATTTCCTCGTTGCTGACGCTGCGTCGATTGGTCTGGGACACAGAGGTGGCGCGCAAATAGCTGATGCGGGCCTGCAACTGACGCAGCTGTGTCGCCGCCACGTGGTTGCCGGAACCTTCCAGCAGCACGTCATAGAAGCCTTGTACTGATTCCAGCACCTGCTGCAACTCGCCGTCTTGCAGCGCTTTGCGGTTTTCTTCCAGGGCTTTCTCCAGAGCACGAATGTCCTTGGCCTTGGCGCGCAGGGTGAACAGTTGCACGATCAAGCCTTCGAGCACACAACGCAGTTCATAGATATCGCAGGCATCTTCCAGGGTGATGATCGCGACGCTAGGGCCTTTGGCGTCTGCGAATTCCACCAGACCTTCGGACTCCAGGTGGCGCAAGGCTTCGCGAACCGAAGTGCGGCTGACGCCCAGGCGCTCACAGAGGTCTCGCTCGACCAGACGGTCTCCCGGCAACAACTGGAAGTTCATGATGGCGTTTCGCAGTTTATCCAGCACGATCTCGCGCAGGGTAATGGGGTTGCGATTGACCTTAAAGCTGTCGTCAAGTGGCAAGCGTTTCATCGGGTCCGCTCTGAGTGTGGCTGTCCATGCAGAAAGAACACGTCGATCAAAGGATCTGCGGTTCCGGTCATTTCATACAGCCAGGGGTTGCTGGAAGCCTCGGCGGCGGCGTCGGCGAATGCCGAAGTTTATCATGCGGTTTCATTCAGCGATAAGCCCACACCGCCCGTGCCATGACCCTCAGCCCAGAACGGGTAACGGCCCGAGTTTGCCGCGGTGATATATCATTGGTTTTACTGTTTGTTCGGGCAAAATCAGGTTTTTAACCGCGCC
>NZ_JAMFRV010000159.1 GCF_026224925.1 Pseudomonas sp.
CGAAGAGCCGGTGAACCCGCTGGCGCCGAAAAAGCCCGGCGGCGGCCGCTACTAGCACCCTCCAGCTCCCCTGACCGTCGCGTTCGAAGCGACGAAACACTGGCGCAGCAATCGCCAGAATGCCCACCGAGAAATAGCCGTCGTCTACCGCCCAGCCACGTTGAGCAGCCAATTGCACGTCCTCGCGGTACACCGGATACGGCAATGGTCGCGCCCAACGAATATTCTCGAAACCTTGTTGAACCTTTTCGTCGTCCAGATCCACCTGGGTGGCAAACAAGCGGCCGCTGGCGCCCATAAGAATGGGCAGACGCTGCCCTTCGGCCATGTCGATCCGCACGTCCGTGGGGCTGGCGGCGGAGCTGACGATCACGATTCGGTCCGGCCCCATGCGCCGCCAGAGAGTGATGGTCACGCGCAAGCGACCGGCCAGATCCTGCAACAGCGGTTTGGCGAATTGCACCCGCTCACCTTGAGTGACCAGTTGCCCGACCAGCCGCGCCAAGCCCAAACCAGCAGAATAGCGCTTGGACAGCGGGTTGAAGTCCACCACGTCTTCCATAACCAGAGTGCGCAGGATGTTGAAACACGTACTCGGATTGATCCCCAGTATTCGCGCAATGTCTACCGAACGCTCAGGCAGACCGCCCTGACTTAAATGCCGAAGGATGTGGATGGCGTTCGACACCGGCTTGACGCTGACGACAGCGCCCTTTTGCGCGTCACCTGTATCCAGCGCCTGAACATTGTCGGAGGCGGAGCTGTCAATCTGGGAGTTGCTGATATCAGAATGGGCCATCGTGCATACCGGTAAGAACGGGCGAAGCCGCATTCTATACTGAGAACGCTAAAGTAAATAAAATTTAATGTGGAAATATTTCACAGCAAAAGCTTCCCGAATGAATTCGGTCCACGGGGGGCGCAGTTCACACCTGTGGGACCGAATTTATTCGGGAAGGAAGCACCACGGTTTCCCGGAAATATCGCGTTCTCCTACAGAGAACCCCGTGGCTGGTGGATATACCGCCGGGTATCTTCTCCGTCACAACGAAAGCCACTCAAGCGCAATTCCCGCTGCTGATCCGCCTGAGTGATCCGCGTGTGCTGGCGCAAATAATCCAGCCATGACTCAACAATGAAGCGTTCGACATAGTGCTCATCATCGGTAACGTCACGGTACAGCCGCCAGTTCTGCACGCCATTGCGGCGGCGTGCCTGACCGACCGCATAGACGGTGTCGAGAAAGGAATCGCGTTCAGCCAATAAAACCCTATAGCCGATCTCGATCGAAACGGGCCCTGACTTATGATCAACCTGCGTTGCCAGCACAAGTTTGTCGGTCGGTTGAGCCAAGGCGTAATCCGCTTCCTGGCCTAACTCCAACTGGCTGCGATTGGTCAGCAACAGTCCAATGACCAAGGTCAACGCAGCCAGCAGCAGGCTTTGATTCAACCCCACGTATTGCGCCAATGCGCCCCAGATCGCCCCGCCAATGGCCATCGCGCCCATTAGCATCAGCAAATACACCGACGCTACCCGGGCTCTTACCCAGTTCGCCGAGCAAGTTTGTACCACCGTGGAAATGGTCGCGTTCACCGCCATCCACGACATGCCCGCAATCAACAGCATGGCGCACACCACCACCCGGCTTTGCGACACTGCCGCGGCAAAGGTCGCCAACGAAAAACCAATGACACCTGCAACAATCAAGTAACGCAACGGAAAACGCCGGTACATGGCCGTCAGGTTAAACGCGCCAATGACCGCTCCGGCCCCCATGAACCCCATCAATAGGCCATAACCGCCGGCATCCATTCCCAGTTCGTGTTTGGCCACCAATGGCAACAACGCCCATAGAGCACTCGCGCTTAGGGTAAAGACGAAGGTTTGCTTCAGAGCGCTGGTCATGGCCGCCGAGTGCCGGATATAGCGCAAACCACTGCGCAATCCGCCGCCGAAACTTTCCGCAGGCAGGCCTTCCGGTTGATGATGCGGCGTAAACGTCGCCACTAGAAAAATCACCCCGACAAAACACCCGGCGATAATCACAAACACCGACGCAGCGTTCCAATAAGCGATCAAGGCCCCGGCCAATGCCGGACCCAAGGCGCGTGCGGCGTTGGTGGAGATACCATTCAAGGCCACAGCAGAAGGCACTTGATGACGAGGTAATACCGAGGTGATGGTGACCATCCACGCTGACATGCTCAGCGCGCTGCCAGTGCCGAGCAAGAACGTGAACAACAGCAGCGACCAGTCGGCGAGCATCCCGCTGAACGACAGCACGCTTAACGCCAAACCAGCGACGAGCATGATCGCCTGAGTCAGCATCAGCCATTTCCGTCGGTCAACCAAATCGGCAATTACCCCGCCGGGCAGTCCAAACAGAAACACCGGCAATGACACTGCCGTCTGCACCAGCGACACCATTAGCGGCGAAGTAGAGAGCGTGGTCATGATCCAGGCCGCAGCGACGGTCTGCATCCAAATCGCCAGATTGACCATAGCCCCGGCGGTCCATAGCCAGAAAAACGCTCTATGGCGCAACGGACTCCAGGTTGAGGCGCGCAGCGGTGTGTTATGAGCGGGCGTAGTAGCGCGGGTGTCATCCATGTTGGCGCGGCCTGCCCAAACGGCCTTCGGCACGCGCCGGACTGAGCTGACGAGGCGTTCCGACCCGATTGCTCAGGGCTCCAATACCGTCGATAGAGGCCTCGATCAAATCCCCCGGCTGCAGGAATCGCCCGGTTTCCAGACCCACGCCATGGGTCGAGCCCGTGAAGATCAAATCTCCGGGACGCAGCTCAATCCGGGCATCGAGGAAATTCAGCAGTTCATCTACCGGAAAAATCATCTGACGGGTGTTGTCCTGCTGGCGCATTTCACCGTTCACGCTCAGGTGCAGGTCCAGTTGAGGCTGACCGACGCCGATCTGGTCCAACGTGACGATCCACGGGCCGACCGGCGTGGTACGGTCCATGGCTTTCTGCGTGAGCAGATCCAGTCGGCCGATCTGCCGTCCGGCGTCTCGAGCGCTGATATCGTTACCACAGGTGTAACCCAATAAGCAGGCGCTGGCTTTGGGCTCATCGCCCAAAGGACGTGCGACCACCGCCACCAGTTCTATTTCGTAGTCCAGTTCGGCGGTCAATGCCGGATACAGGATGTCGTCGTGAGCGCCGATGATGGCCGACTCGGGCTTGATATACGCCAGTGTATGTTCTGGCGCAGCGCTGCCCAGGCGCTGCAAATGGCTTAGGTAATTGAGGCCGACGCCAAATACCCGTGCGCCGGGCTCCAACGGTGGTAGCCACTGACAGTCGCTCACCGCCAACGACGCATCATCTAGTTCCAGCGCGTCCACCTGCCCCAACGCGCATGCCGCTGCCCAGTGGGCGAACGGTGCGCGGATGCGCTGTAATCGGCTGGAGTCGGCGTTCACCAGCGCCCAGAATGCTTCGCCCTGAAACCCTACTCGCGCCAGGCGCATGGCTAGCGCTTACTCGCCAGGTATTCCGGGTCCAGCACTTCTTCCGGGGTACGCACGCTAGGGCCAAGGATCGGTCCGACCATTTCATGGCCCCACAGGCTCAACGATTCCGGGTTCAGCTCAAAGGGATCGCCCTGCCAAGGCTCGATCTCGGCAATGGTTTCGAAAGCGAAGCCCGAGGGCGTGAAGTGATAGAACGACAGGTGCGGGTCTTGGGTGTGCTGCCCCAAGGTCATCATCATCGGCAGTTCGCGCTTTTTGACGATGTCATAGGTTTCGCCGACGTCGCGGATGCTGTTCACGAACAAACCGACATGCTGCACGCCCATCCGCCCAACGCCATGGCCGTAGGCAATGTCGTGACTGGTGTGGTGGTTGAGTTTGGAACGAAAGAAGCCCGTGCGACCTTTGCCCGCACCCGCGCCGTACCAATGGAAACCCATGATCCCGGTAAGGAAGTGTTCCAACTCTGGCGTGTATTCAGGAGTGATGACTACCACATGACCGGCACCGCGCTCATTGGCCAGAAAACCGCCATGAGGACGACCGGGCATAAATGAGCGTGGGGTCCATTTCTGGCCGTAGAACAATTCATGCTGATAGCCCACCGGATCGCGAAAGCGGATCACTTCGCGCACGCCACGCTTCTCGCACAACGCGGCATCACCACGGGTGACTTCAACGCCGTTGGCCTCGAATTTGGCGATGGCCGCGTCGAATGCCTGGCGGCCCGTGGCTTCCCAGCCAATATAGACCAAGCGGTCTACTTTACCGGGATGGAAAGCGAAGCGATGACGGCGGTCGTCGATTTTGAAGTACAGCGACTCGCTGTCACTCTGCGGCGAGGGCGCGATGCCGAAACCCATGACTTGCGGGCCGTACTCACGCCACGCGTCAAGGTTCGCGGTTTCAAAGCCCAGATAGCCAATACCAATGATGTCCATGACGGGTGCACCTGTTGTTCTTGTTGGTGGGTGTTTTAGCTGTGTTACAACGCTCAGATCGCCAGCAATC
>NZ_JAMFRV010000160.1 GCF_026224925.1 Pseudomonas sp.
ATGGGCATTGTTCTCTCACTGTCTTCGGGGGCATCGCGCTACTGCGGTCCAATTACCAATAATCGGATCAGCTATAAACAATAACGCCACGGACATTTTTACCTTCACGTAGGTCACTGTAACCTTCGTTTACCTGGTCCAACGTGTAGGTTTTGGATATGACCTCATCCAGGTTCAGCCGTCCGCCTGTATACATACGCACCATCTTCAAAATGTCCCAGCTAGGCGAAACAGCGCCAAACATTGATCCCTGAATCCTCTTTTGCTTGAGCGTCAGATCGAAGATCGATAGTTTGAAATCGACATCAGTGGCCCGACCCAGTGAAGTGCAAACGACTATGCCATTCTTGCCCACCGATTCCAGCGCCTGCTGCAAATGCTGAGGTTTCAATGTGCCCAAGGTAATGGCGGCGGAGTCCGCGCCGTGGCCATCGGTTAATTGTTTTGCCAGCTCGGTTGCTTCTTCGATAGTGGCAACACCGTGGGTGGCCCCTACCCGCATCGCTTGGTCACGTTTAGTCGACACAGGGTCTACGGCGATAATATATAAGGCTCCTGCGTGAGCGGCACCTTGCACTGCGAAGTTACCCACACCTCCACAGCCCATCACAATCACCGTCTGCCCGGGCTTTACCTGAGCCGAGTTGACGGTAGCTCCCCAGCCAGTATTGACCCCACAACCGATCAAACAGGCTTTTTCCAGGGGCACGTCTTTTGGAATTTTTACCGCTGACGTCGTCGAAACGGTGGAGTATTCACTGAACGTACCAATGCCGCACCACTGGCCAACGGGTCGACCTTGGTAAGAAAGGCGAAAACTGCTTGAGTCCTCGAATCGCGAACCCATGCTGAAGTTATCGGTCAGTACACACAGATTCTGGTGCCCCGTTGCACAATAACGGCATCGCCCACAGCCCGGAAGACACGACAGCACTGCATGGTCTCCTACTTCCCACCCCGAGGTATGTGGCCCAACCTCAACGACGATACCCGCCCCTTCGTGGCCGCCGCACATGGGCAACATGCCCGCAGGAAGGTCGCCGGAAGTCAGGTGTTCGTCAGAAAGACACAGACCGCTAGCGACCATTTTGATCATGATTTCGCCAGTTCGAGGCGCATCAAGGTCCAACTCAACCACCTCGTAAGCTCCAGGCACTCGCTGGATGATTGCGGCGCGGGTTTTCATTTCACTTCCTCGTTTTTTATTTTTATGGGTAAACGTGTTTGAGCAGGGACAGCCTGGCAATCAGCGATACGTGGCACTCGGCAGCTGGCACATAAGTTTGCTCAGCCAATTGACCGTCGGCAGTGATTCAAGCTGGTCTTCGAAGACCCAACATGCACCATCATTTTCCCAATTCAGCTCAACGCTCTCGGTCATACTTTCAAAATGAAAGGCATGCACACACCAGCAGTTACCGTGGTGGTCGTGCATGTTCACAATGGCTGCGCTGCCCTGAAGCAGGTTACTTGCGCTTATGCCCAGCTCTTCCTGGATTTCCAGCAATACATGATTCAGCGGATCGGCCCCAGCAGGCAGGAAGCCTGTAATACAGTGCCATTGCCCGACATTCCCGCTCACCAATGCACTGCGTCGAAACAACCCTAACCGCCCGCGATGCGTCAGTACGCCAGCAACAACTTCAAAGCCTGCGTCGAGCGGCGCAGAAGTGTCGGCGCTGATTTTAGTGTGCATGACGCTTCCTCTTTTTCAGCCTACCCAACGTGGCGTTTAAGCCCGGTTAGCAACCACGATGCTACGCCGAAACACGCCTGTCAACGATAAAGTTGATAGAGGTTTCTCAAACCACCAAGGATTATCCGTAGTTACCACCGCCTGCTCTGCTTGCGGTTTAAATACAGGGGAAAACTAGTCAACCACTGTGTTGACACTACAATCCAAGCCGTGCCAATCTGATGCCCGGCAACGCGTCATGCTGAGCTGGCCTCATGGATTTGGAGATAATAAAAATGAACCCAAGCCTCCACCTGCTCATTATCGGAAACGGCTGTGCCGGCACTGAAACCGCGTTTGCGGCGCGTCAGAACGGTTGGAGCGGCCCTATTACGCTGGTCGGTGAGGAACCATTGTCGCCCTACCACCGCCCGCCGCTCTCAAAAGCCTATCTGACCGGTCAAGCCAGTGCGGAATCGCTCAGCCTACGCGGTGCCATGACCTACGATAAGGAACAAATAACCTCGCTCAGCGGCCGACGTGCCCTGCACATTGATCGTACACACCGCAGCGTTACTCTCTGCGATGGCAGCCTGCTCACCTACGACAAACTGGTATTGGCGATGGGTGGCAGGCCACGGCCACTTCCTCTGGCTGAGCAGTTTCACGGTCACGTAGACAACTTTCATTACTTGCGCACTCATGCTGATGCAGACGCCATTCGCAGCAACTTCGGTGCTGGACGCAATCTGGTGATCATCGGTGGTGGCTATATCGGCCTAGAGGTTGCCGCTGCCGCTGTGAAATCCCACATGAACGTAATCGTTCTCGAAACAGCGCCTCGGGTGTTGGCTCGGGTGACCGCGCCCGAAGTGGCGGCATTTTATGAAAACGTTCATAGGAAAGCGGGTATAGATATACGCACCAGCGAACAAATAGAACGACTTGAATGCTCAGCAGATGGAAAACGCATTATCGCGGTGCTATGCGCCAACGGTGTTCGCTTGCCGGCAGACCTGGTAGTAGCGGGAATAGGCTTATTGCCCAACAGCGAACTGGCCAGCGAAGCCGGCTTGCTGGTAGAAGACGGCATTGTCGTCGACGCAGAGTTACGCACCA
Organism: Pseudomonas sp.; assembly: GCF_026224925.1. Taxonomy (GTDB): domain Bacteria; phylum Pseudomonadota; class Gammaproteobacteria; order Pseudomonadales; family Pseudomonadaceae; genus Aquipseudomonas. The sequence goes on from NZ_JAMFRV010000160.1 coordinate 2,795, forward strand.
GCGATAAAGCAATCATGGCCATTGGCGACTGTGCGCGCCATTACAGCCATATTTACGAGCGCAGCGTTCGCATCGAGTCGGTTCCTAACGCCCTTGAGCAAGCGCGAAAAGCAGCCGCCATTTTGTGCGAAAAGCCGCCACGCCCGGATGCGGCGCCCTGGTTCTGGTCGGACCAATATGACCTGAGCCTGAAGATGGTCGGGCTCTCTCAGGGTTACGATCAATTGGTGATGCGAGGGTCTGCGTCCCAGCGGTCTTTCAGCGCTTTCTATTTATTGGGAAATCGGGTGCTGGCGGTCGACACCGTCAACCGGCCGCTGGAATTCAATCTATCCAAGCAACTTATTATTGATCGCCATTGGGTCGACCCCTCACAACTGGCCAATGACGATATCCCGCTGAAGCAACTGCTGAGCCCCACGACCTAGCTGACGATGATGTGACTGCCTGCCCTTCAGCCGGCGCCCCACCTGAACGGAGAATAATAATGCCCAACGTTACGTTCATTTCACCCGATGGTTCCAGCGACACACTCGATATCGCCAACGACACGAGTTTGATGCGAGCAGCCATCGCCAACGGCCTACATGCAATTGTTGGTGATTGTGGTGGCAGTGCTGCCTGTGCGACCTGCCATGTCTATGTGCAAGAAAAATTTCTGAATCGGCTGCCGCCCATCAGCGACAACGAAGACCAACTATTGGAATCGACGTCGTCGCCCCGTCGTGGAAACAGCAGGTTGAGTTGCCAGATCCTGATGAGCCCGGAGTTGGACGGCATTCGCGTTGAAATCGCGGAAACCCAATGGTGAACGACCAACGAATGATGAGGTGTTCAGCATGAGAATGGCAGGCAAAGTTGCATTGATATCAGGTGGTGCCCGGGGCATGGGTGCATCCCACGCGGCAGCCATTGTCGCGGCAGGTGGCAAGGTGGTTATCGGCGATCTTCTGGACGAACCGGGCCAAGCGCTGGCTGAGGAGCTAGGCCCTGAAAATGCGGTTTTTGTGCACCTCGACGTGACTGAGATGACAAGCTGGGAGCACGCGGTCACCGTGGCGAAAGAGCGGTTCGGCCGTCTCAACGTGCTGATCAACAACGCGGGGATCGTAAACCACGGCAGCTTACTCGACTACAGCCTTAAGCAATGGAACCTGATCATTGCGGTCAATCTGACGGGGCAGTTTTTAGGGATAAAAGCGGCCACTCCGCTGCTGCTGGCGTCAGCGCCCTCATCAATCATCAATATTTCGTCCACTGCGGGATTGCAGGGCATCGCCGAACTTCATGGCTACACCGCATCCAAGTTCGGTGCCCGAGGCCTGACCAAGTCAGTAGCCCTGGAATTGGCCGGTCGCAATGTGAGGGCGAATTCAGTCCACCCCGGCACCATCAGCACGCAGATGAATGCAGGCCTTGATGTCGCCGACTTCAACCCGATGGGGCGGATGGGTGAGTCAGCCGAAGTCTCCAGCCTGGTCATCTATCTGGCAAGTGACGAATCCTGCTTTGTTACCGGCGCAGAGTTTGTCATCGACGGTGGCGAACTCGCTGGCACCGGCCCGCTCAAGAACAAATAGCTCCGGACGCGTTACCCACAATAAAAACAACACTTGAGGTTACCTATGGCCAATATTGAAACACCCGGCACTGCAGCCCCCACCAAACTAAAAACGCCATTACCCGCTAACGTCCCCGCCGACCGCGTGGTGAATTTCGACATGTTCAATCCCCCAGGTATTACCGAGGGGCTGCATTCGGCTTGGAAAAAGCTGCAAGATCCGGGTGTCGCAGATTTGGTCTGGACCCCCTTTAACGGCGGACACTGGATTGCCACACGGGGCAAATTGATCAAAGAGATGTTCCTCGATCATGCGCACTTCTCAAGTGAATGCCCTTTTCTACCCAAGGAGGCTGGCGAACAATACAGTTTCATCCCCACCTCAATGGATCCTCCAGAACAGCGGCCCTATCGTCGGGTGCTCAATGAGGGCATTGGGCCAAAGGTGATTAATCGTATTGAGGGTTCGATAAAGGAACTCGCGTGTCAGCTTATTGATGACATCAAGCTCAAAGGCAGCTGCGACTTCACCAAAGAATATGCGGAAGTCTTTCCCATCCACATTTTCTTGATGTTGGTCGATCTCCCACTCACCGACGCCCCCCGACTGAAATACATCGGCGACCAGATGACCCGGCCAGACGGCACGATGAGTATGGGCGAGGCGATACAGCAGTTCTTCGACTACCTCTCGCCTTTCATCGACAAGCGCATGCGCGAGCCTGGCGATGACGCAATCAGCGCCATCGTTCAAAGCAAGGTCAATGGACGCGACCTGACCAAGGATGAGGCGCTGAAAATATGCGGTCTGGTGTTGCTTGCCGGGCTCGACACCGTGGTCAACTTTCTGAGCTTCAGCCTGCATTTTCTCGCGCAAAATCCGCAGCAACGCCAATTGCTTATCGATGACCCTACATTGATCCCAGTCGCCACCGAGGAGCTGTTGCGCCGTTTTGGATTAGTAGCCGATGCTCGACTGATCAAGCACCCCATCATAGTTGACGGTGTTCAACTGAACGTTGGCGACATGGTAGCCCTGCCGACCATGCTCTTTGGTCTCGACGAGCGTGAGCATGCTTGCCCGATGCACGTCGACTTTGCCCGAAAAGACATCAATCACATCACCTTCGGTCACGGTGTACACCACTGTGCTGGCGCCCATCTGGCCCGTCTGGAAGTGCAAACGACACTTCGCGAATGGCTAGCGCGTATTCCAGAGTTTGAAATCACTGCAGATGCAAATATCGGTTACCAGGCTGGGATCGTCGGTGCCATGACCTCGCTTCCACTGACCTTTGTCAGTCGAAGCAGGGAAGATTAAGTCATGGAACAGAACACGCTGCTGGCACACACCCACAATCACTTGGGTTACCTGACGCTTAACCGCCCCACCGGCTTGAACGCGTTAACGCTGCCCATGATACGACTGCTGGATGAGCACCTTCGTCAATGGGCCGATGATCCAGAAATATACGCAGTGATACTGCGCGGCAACGGCGAAAAGGCGTTCTGCGCAGGAGGCGATATCCGCGCACTTTACGACAGCCACCAAACCGGTGAAGGCATGCATCACGTATTCTTTGACGAAGAGTACGCACTCGATCAGTACATTCATGCTTACCGCAAACCCATCGTTGCACTGACTCACGGCTTCGTTCTGGGGGGTGGCATGGGCCTGATGCAAGGGGCGCAAATACGTGTGGTCAGCGACGACACACGCTTGGGAATGCCGGAAACAGGCATCGGGTTTTTCCCCGACGTCGGCGCCAGCTACTTTATGCCTCGTCTGCCGGGTGAGCTCGGAATTTACCTGGGCGTTACTGGGCTGCACATCCGCGCAGCGGATGCGTTATTCACGGGGTTGGCGGACTGGTGCTTACCCAGTGACCGAAGGGACGAGTTTGAACACAGGCTTGACGACCTGGAATGGAACACATCTGCTCTGGAATGTTTGAACACACTCTTGGCCTCAATGGCGAGCCCGAAATTGCTCGGCGCGGAACTGAAGGCCATGGCGGCTGCCATCGACGTGCATTTCGCTTTCGATACCGTACAAGACATTTGCGCATCCCTCAGAGCAGAAGATCGCTACGCATTTCAAGATTGGGCAGAACAGACATTGGCGCTGATTAACAACCGCTCGCCGTTGGCAGTCAGCGTCACCCTGGAACTGTTCCGTAGGGGCCGAGAGCTATCGCTGTCCGACTGCTTCCGACTGGAGGCGCATCTCACCGAGCAATGGTTTGACAAGGGTGATCTCATTGAAGGTGTAAGGGCATTGATTGTCGACAAAGACAAACGGCCTCAATGGAACCCCGCCACTCTTGCAGAAATGACACCGCAACTCATTGCAGATTTTTTTGCTGGTTTTGATTACGCGACGGCTACTTATATCGCACCACTTCACACTAAGGATCGCTCATGCACGACCTCGAACTGACGGAAGAGCAGCGCATGGTTCGCGACATGGCACGGGATTTCGCCCGCGGCGAAGTTGCACCCCACGCAGAGGCTTGGGCGAAAGCTGGCTGGATCGACGATCAGACAATCGCGCAAATGGGTGAACTGGGACTGCTCGGCATGATTGTCCCTGAACAATGGGGCGGCTCTTATATCGACTATGTCGCGTACGCCTTGGCGGTTGAAGAGATTTCCGCAGGGGACGGCGCCTTGGGAGCTGTCATGAGCATTCACAGCTCGGTGGGCTGTGGGCCCATCATCCAGTATGGAACTGCGGAGCAGCAGCAGACTTGGCTACCGGATTTGGCGGCAGGCCGCAGCATCGGATGTTTTTGCCTGACCGAGCCTCAGGCAGGCTCCGAAGCACACAACCTGCGCACCCGAGCTGTGCTGGAAGACGGTGAGTGGGTGCTAAATGGCGCCAAGCAATTTGTCAGCAACGCCAAGCGCGCCAAATTAGCGATCGTGTTCGCGGTCACCGATCCGGAACTGGGTAAGAAAGGGTTATCCGCGTTTCTGGTGCCTACTGATACCAACGGTTTCATCGTTGATCGCACTGAACACAAAATGGGCATCCGCGCCTCTGACACCTGCGCAGTAAGCTTGCACGATTGCCGCATCCCCGAAGCGAATCTGCTCGGGCCACGCGGAAAGGGGTTAGCAATTGCTCTGTCGAATCTGGAAGGCGGACTACTTGGAATCGCTGCCCAGGCACTAGGGATTGCCCGCGCAGCCTTCGAGGCCGCGCTGGTTTATGCCCGCGAGCGCGTGCAGTTCGACAAACCCATAATCGAGCATCAGAGCGTGGCCAATATGCTTGCCGACATGCACACCCGGCTAAATGCTGCTCGCCTGCTGATTTTGCACGCGGCACGCCTGCGCACTGCCGGTCTGCCCTGCCTGTCGGAAGCCTCCCAGGCCAAGCTCTTCGCATCGGAGATGGCCGAAGACGTCTGTTCAAAAGCCGTGCAAATCCACGGTGGTTACGGCTATCTGGAAGACTATCCGGTCGAGCGTTATTACCGAGATGTTCGGATTACCCAGATCTACGAAGGGTCGAGCGAGATCCAGCGGTTACTCATCGCCCGCGAACTGCGCAATTACCCGCTTTGACTGGCATTGCCATCAAACATAAAAACCGTCTGAAAAAAGGCCAACAGCTGGAGGCGATTTCCATGAGTAACGACAAAATAGTGATTGAACGTCGCGGGCATACCGCTCTGCTGACGATCGCCAACCCACCTGCCAATACTTGGGATACCGAGTCCTTGAGCCGTCTGGAATTACTGATCGGTCAGCTCAACCAGGACCCTGACATTTACGCTCTGGTCATCACCGGCCAAGGCGAAAAGTTTTTTTCGGCGGGGGCGGATTTAAACCAATTTGCCGACGGCAACAAACACGTAGCTAAAGAGATCAGCGAGGTATTTGGCAGGGCGTTCGAAGCCCTGTCGAACTTTCGGGGTGTATCAATCGCGGCCATCAATGGCTATGCAATGGGTGGTGGTCTGGAGTGTGCACTGGCGTGTGATATTCGTATCGCTGAAGAACAGGCGCAAATGGCATTACCAGAAGCCAAAGTGGGGCTGTTGCCCTGTGCTGGCGGGACGCAAAACCTGCCGTGGTTGGTGGGGGAAGGTTGGGCTAAACGCATGATCCTGTGTGGCGAAAGGATCAATGCACAAAAGGCCGAGCGTATCGGCTTGGTTGAAGAAGTAGTCCCGAAGGGCGAATCACTGGCGTTCGCCCTGCAGTTGGCCGAGAAAGTCGCCCAACAGAGTCCTTCATCCGTCAGTCGCTGCAAACGCCTGGTGATGAGCGCACGGGTGTCGACCCAAGCAGAGGGCTGGGAAAAAGAGCGGCATCTATTTCTAGAGCTATTCGATACTCAGGATCAAAAGGAAGGTGTTACCGCCTTCCTGGAGAAACGCCCTCCGGCCTGGCTGAACAGCTGAATGGCTTCACATTCAGTATCAGTCTCATCCCGTACCTGATAGACCGCGCCCGCGAAATAACCGAAAAAAAGATGGAATTCGGCCAAATTCCAGCAGTCACACTACCCTGACTGACTCAATTTGGGGGCTTGTCTCATGTGGAAACGACGTAGGCCTAGAGGCGTTGAGCACGATCTTTGCGACACTGCTGATAATCTTCGTGAGGCGGTGCGCCAACTTCTGGACATTTCGGTCGATCTGATCCGGGCCGGAAATGGGAGCGCGTTAAAGACTATTGCTAACGTGATCGTGGCCCTTCAAGACGATGAAGTACTGCTTCGTGAACATGCGGCGAGCTTGAAGTCCTCAGCGTGTGGACGTAGAGCAACGGACAGGGTCACGAGTTTAGACGCGAAGCTTTAGCGCCACGCTCCACTAGAGCGATTGCGGCCTTAGGCCTTAATAGAGGACAGCGGCGACAGGTGATTGCGCCGGTACCCTACTCCGCGTATACCGAGTCCAAATTTGTGACCGCTGACGCAGAAGAAATCACGCCCACCTTCATGCCCAACAGTACTGCGACCTTATGCGATTCCCCTCGCCGGCCCTTTTTATGCCCGGATAGAATCTGGTAGGTCGTAGACGGATCGACGCCGTGATCCCGGGCAAAATCCTGCACTGACTTCCCTTGTTGCTCCAGCCAAGCCTTGGCTTGTGCCGCCGTTCGAATGCCAGACATACGCAAATCCATCCAAATTCGTTCAAAATGGTTTATAAATAGCCTTTCAATCACCCGAAAGAATAGATCTATCCGCATTGAACATTCAAGTGAATGGAATTGGTTTCCGACCAAGGAAAGAAAGAGAGCGCTTAGATCTGTCTCAGCGAGCGTTCGGCAAGAGCAGTGGAGCAGCAACTAACGCGAAACTATTGCTGATTTATCGGCTGCGCACGTCCCACTCACACCCGCAAAGCCAGCGCCAGACCCTGATCAATAACCCCCCCGAGTTGGAGGCAACGTGTCTCAGCCTTTCTGTGGACGATGAAAATAGGGCGTCTTCTCCAACTCCCATTCCAGCTCCCAATCGACCAACTGCTGCTGGTGGGCACTGAACGACTCGCAGAACAATTGGCTGACGATCTGCTGCGCCAAGCGTTCAGCGGCGGCCGAGATGGCGGGAATGTCCGAGGCAATCGAGCCAAAGCTAAGGCTCGCGGCATGGTTGAGCACGTGCACGCGATTAAGCTCGGAGGCGCCGTCGGCCTTGCCGATCTCTTGCAGCTCAAAGCCACTGCCGAGCCAGGGATACAGCCCCAGATGACGGTACTTTGCCTCCCCGGCCGGCTCGAAGCGGTCGCGCCATAACGCTACGCGATCGGCGACCCGAGCGAACAGCGGATCGCGGGCCAAGTCGACCTGAAAACCGGTGCCGACAATCAGGAAGTCAGCCTCGTCGGTGCGGTCAGCGAGCTTCACCCGCACTTGGCCACCCTCTTGGTAGACCGACTCGATACGCGAATTTAAACGCAGTTCGAAGCGCCCCTCGCCCGCGGCCAGCGTACGCAGTACCGTTTCGTGCGGCGGAGGTGGTGGGGTGTCGTCAAGGTAAGTCGCTACCGCCCACTGATCCGCTGCGGGCAGTGCGTGCCACCCAGAGATGAAGCCGGGGTAAATATAGCCACGTGCCTTGTTGATCTGCGGCAGATAGCTGCGTCGGGCGTACATGGTGACACGTGCTGCGCCCTGTTCGAGGGCGGTCGCTGCATTGTCCCAAGCCGACGACCCTGCCCCCAGCACCGCTATGTGGCGGCCGGCCAAAGCGCTGAAATCGATGGCGTGGGTGGTGTGCGCGGCACGCGCGGGAAACAGCGCCGGGTCGATGAACGAAGGCACGCTGACGCCGCCGGCACCGGAGCGACCCGTGGCGATCACTAGGCGCCGCGCCGTCAACGAGGCATCGTCGTCGCGCAGCAGGGTCACGCCTTGGGGCGAAACGGAGAACTCGCGAATGCGCGTTTGATGTTCGATGGGCAGCTCGAAAGCGTGTGCGATCCAATCGAGATAGTCCTGCCAGACCCCATTGGGAATCTTGTACAGCGCTTCCCACGCCTCGACGCTGTAAACGGCTTCGTACCAAGCTCTAAAGGTCAGCGCGCGAATGCCCAGTGACAGCCCGGGCAGATCTTTGGGCGAACGCAGGGTGTGCATCCGCGCATAGGTAGTCCATGGCCCGCTACGCCCCTGTTCACTTCTATCGAACAGGCGAATATTTTTCACCCCCTTGAGTACCAGCGCGACTGCGGCAGCGATCCCGAACATGCCCGCACCGATAATCGCCACGTCCAGCCCACCGGTGCCTTGCAGCGGGTGGGACCATGCTGCAGACGGCAACTTAAGGTAGGCCAGTTCTTCACGCAGCCGCTCGGTCGCCAGTACTGTGCTCGGTTTAGTCGTCAATGGGTATGGCCTCCAAGATAAGCTTCGACAATGCGAGGGTCTGCGGCAATCTGCGCTGCTGGGCCCTCAAGTGTGATGTGGCCGCCGTCAATCACGGCGGCGTAGTCGGCGATGCGCAGCGCCGCGCGAGCATTCTGCTCGACCAGCAACACCGTCAGCCCCTGGGTGCGGATCTGTTCGACCAAGTGGAAAATTTCGGCGACAACTTTCGGTGCGAGACCGAGCGAGGGTTCGTCCATCAGCAGAATTCGCGGCTTGCGCATCAGCGCCCGGCCAATGCACAGCATTTGTTGTTCACCACCGGACAGCGAGCCCGCGAGTTGGCGGTAGCGCTGGCCTATTACCGGAAACAGGTCCAGTACATGCTCGGCCTCGGCTAGCCCATACGGGCCGCCACCTACCAGCAGGTTTTCGCGCACGGTCATGTTGGAAAATATCTGCCGTCCCTCCGGCGTCTGCAAAATACCGTGCGCCACCACTTTATGGCTGGGCAGGCCGGTAATGTCTTGGCCATCAAAGAAAACCTTGCCGTGGCTGGGTCTGTAAATGCCGGAAATCGCGCGCATCAGCGTGGTCTTGCCTGCACCGTTGGCGCCCAATACCGCAATGATGCTGCGCTCGGGCACCTCTAGACTGATGCCATGCAAAATGTCGTGGGTGCCAAGATTGATTTTCAAATCCTGTATCTCGAGGATGTTCATGCCCACTCCGTGCCCAGGTAGGATTCCAGAACCGCCGCGTCGCCACGCACCTCGTTTGGCGAGCCATCGGCTATTTTCTTACCCGAGGCCAACACAATAATTCGCTGACAGACTGACATCACCAGGTTCATGTCGTGCTCCACCAGCATGACGCTCAGGCCCTCGCCATGCAGACGTCGAATGCAGGCTGCCAGCTCCGCCGTTTCGGTGTCGTTCAGGCCAGCGGCCGGCTCATCGAGAATCAGCAACTGCGGCGCCATGGCCAATGCGCGCGCAATCTCCAGGTACTTGCGCTGACCATACGATAGATTGGCCGCAAGCTGGTCGGCCAAGTGCTGCAGGCCGACCTGTTCGAGCGCCTGCCAACTGCGCTCGGAAATCAGCCTGGCCCGGGCGCCACTGCCGAAGATCGTTTCGAACAAGCCTTGCCCGATCACGCCGGTCGCCGCCACGGAGGTGTTATCGAACACTGTCATATTGGGAAAGATGCGCAGGTTTTGGAAGGTCCGCGCCACACCCAAGCGAGCGATCTTATGGGGGGCCCACCCGGTGATATCGCGCCCGTTAAGCCGCACGCTGCCCGAGCTAGGCGGGACGAAACCCGTGATCAGGTTGAACAGAGTGGTCTTGCCCGCGCCGTTGGGGCCGATCAACCCTACCAGTTCGCCTTTGGCAACGTGTCCGCAGACATTGTCGATTGCGCTGAGCCCGCCAAAGCGGCGGGCCAGCCCATTGAATTCAAGCAGCATTATTTCCAGCCCACCTTTTGTCCGTCAGCCTTTTTCCACGCGCCACCGAGGGCGCCGCGCGCCAGCGAAATGGCTGGTACCTCACCGCACAGCCCCTTGGGCAGAAACAGGATGGAAAGAAACATCACCACGCCGACGATGAGGTTGCGGACATCACCCAGACTGCGCAGCGCTTCGGGCAGCAAAATCAGCAAAAAAGCCCCCACTATCGCGCCAGGCAGGCTGCCCAGCCCCCCGACCACCACCATGGCAAGAATCAGGATCGTATCGGAAAACTTGAAATCGTTTGGCGACACATAGCCCGTGGTGTAAGCCCACAGCGCGCCGGCGATGCCGGCGAAGAACGCCGCTACGGTGAACACCTGGGTTTTCAGCCGCACGGTATCGATGCCCATGGCCGCCGCGCACTGGTCATCCTCGCGCAACGCGCGCAAGGCATTGCCATAGTAGGAGTAGCTCAACCGGTAGATCGCCCACACGGACAGGCACACAGTGACGGCTACCATGTAATAAATGCCGGTATTGCTGGTGATCTCGAAGCCAAACAGGTCCATTGGCGAAAACAGCGTGACGCCGTTGGGACCACCCGTGACGTCGACCCAGTTGGTGGTCACCAAGAAAATCAACTGCCCGATCGCCAGTGTCGCTACGGCAAAGTAGATACTCACGAGACGCATGGTTGGCAGCGCCACAATAAAAGCGACCAGCGCCGAGCCCAGCCCAGCCAGCGGCAAAGCCAGCCAGAACGGTACATGGAAAGTCACACCGGCCAGCGCCGCGACATAGGCACCCACGCCGTAGAAAGCCGCTTGGCCCAGATGCAGCAGCCCGGCGACGCCGGACACCAGATGCAGTGATGAGGACAGCAACGAGAAAATCAGCACCAGACAGGCCAACTGGTAAGCGTAGCCACCACCCTGAAGGTGCAGCCCCAAGGGCACTACAAGGAAGATCAGCAACAGCATGGCGATGCAGATGGATGGAGAAAGCAGGCGTTCAGACACGTTCGCGCCCTCCCCCAAATAAGCCGCGCGGGAAGAAAATCAGCGTCAGAATCAAGAACAGATAAGGCACCATGTCGGCCCACACAGACGGCATGAAGGTGGTCGCCATGCTTTCCGAAACGCCCAGGATCAGCGCGCAGATCACCGCTCCAGGTATCGAGACCAGTCCGCCCATGACCATCGCGACGAACGCCTTGATCCCCGGCGCAAAGCCCATCGCCGGAAACACCGAGCCGTAATACAAGCTCACCAGCAACCCGGCTACCGCGCCCAATATAGAGCCCAAAACAAACGTCGAGACAATCGTGCGGTCGACATTGATGCCGCTGTACTTGGCGCCGAGCGGGTTGTTGGACACCGCGCGAATCGCCAAGCCGATACGGGTTTTTTTCAACAACAGTTGCAGGCCAACCAACAACGTCACCGACACCGCAAAGATGACGATATCGCCACTGACAATGGTAATGCCGCCGACAGAAATCGGTGTGTTAAGCATGTAGCTGACCGGCACCGGCTGCACCTGTGATCCCATCACCAACTGCAGCGCCTCACGCACGATGATGGAAACCGCCAGCGACGACATCAGCGTTGACTCGCGCATGGCGCGGGATTTCAATGAGGCTTCGTCGGCGAAGCGGCGAAACGGCTTGAACGCCAGACGCTCCAGGCTTAGGCCAGCCAATGCGCCCACACCGGCCACCAACACGACGACCAGCGCCAAGGGCGGCGAAGAAGCGGTGATCAGGAACAGTCCTGCGACCGCACCGAGGGTATAGACCTCGGAGTGGGCGAAATTGACGGCATTCAACACACCGAAAATCAGCGTAAAACCGATGGCCACCAGCGCATAGGTCATCCCCTGAGAGAGGCCTATGACCAACTGCTGAACGTAATATAAATCCATGACTGCAACAGCCTTAAACAGGCATGACCCAGTAACCGCCGCGCGATTTTCGCGCGCCGGCTAACGGGTGATCCCGAACATGTGGAGAGGTTGGGATGAGTATCAGTCTGTCACTGGCTTAAACGCGCCATCGACAACTTCAACCTTGACCAGCGTTTTCTGTGGCTCGCGGTTAGCGTCGAAGGTGGTATTGCCAGTCACGCCCGGAAAGTCCTTGGTGCTGGCCAGAGCGTCACGCACTTTGTCGCGAGTCGGGTCGGGGTACGCGCGGGCCACTGCATCGAGCATGATCAGCGTCGCGTCGTAAGCTTGAGCCGGAAATTGCCCAGGCAACTCGCCGTTGCGAGCTTGCTTCCAGGCATCAACAAAGTGCCGTACGTTCGGGGTATCTATGGTTGGCACGAAGGTCGAGCTCAAGCGGAAACCGTCGGCGTCCTTATCGGCCAACTTGAGCAACTGTTCGTTGTACGCGGCAGAACTGGAAAACACCGGCGCCTTAACGCCCAACTGATGCAATTGCTTGAGGAACTGCGCTGCGTCCTCGTAGAACACTGCGCCGTAGATAGCATCCGGATGCGAGCGTTCGATCTTGGTAATTAGCGAGCGGAAGTCCGGCGTACCCCGGTTGAAGTATTCAGAGAACACCACTTGGGTACCGTTGGCCTTGGCTTTCTTCTCGAACGCACTCACCGCCGATTGACCCCAATCGGTTTGTTCGCCGATCACCGCCACGGTTTTATAGCCTTTGGCCGCGATCCAGTCAGCGTTGAACGGCCCTTCCTGATCTTCGGTAATGATGTTGCGGAACTGCCACTTGGAAATTTTCGTGTAGTCGGGGTGGGACGCCGTCTGCGACAGCTGCGACAGTCCGGCACGCTTATACACCTGAGCCGAGGCCATCGACACGGTGGAGGTAAAGTCGCCTAGCACCCCGATAATGCTAGGGTCGTCGGCGAATTTACGCGCGATGGACACCGCTTCCTTGGCGTCGGAGCGCGAATCCTCAAAGTCGATTTCCACCGGCACCGGGAGGCGTTTGGAGGCGTTGAATTCTTTCAGTGCAATTTCGGCAGCCACTTTGAAATCCTGGCCATATTGCCCGGTGTTACCTGTCAGCGGCAGTTGGTAGCCGATCCGCAGTGCACCATCGGCAGCTTGGGTTGCACTGGCGCCAGCCAGCGACAACAACAGCCCGGCAACGCCCAGTACTGCCTTTTTGTTGATCACGATAAAGTCCTTGAATACGTAAATGAAAAGGCGTGTCAGTTCCGGTGCGAAACCGATTAACTAGGCCCGGCGACGCGCAGATTACGCATTCCATTTATGCA
>NZ_JAMFRV010000161.1 GCF_026224925.1 Pseudomonas sp.
AACTGTGCTCGTGACGCTTTGAAAACAGCTTCTAACGGACATTGGCGCCTTAAAAGGCTCGATGATTCTACGGCAAAAATGAGCGAAAGGTAAGTTAACCCCATCACGTTCAAGGGTGACCCTTGTTAGACAAAGGGATAACATGCGCACCTGTTTCGCCTGCCGTAGTCTTGTTTCCTATGTCCAATCAAACCATCAAAACCCCGTGCGTCGGCCTCTGTTCCACTGTTTATGGGGATCTGGTGTGCCGTGGCTGCAAGCGTTTTCACCACGAAGTGATCAATTGGAATGGTTACAACGAGGATGAAAAACGTGCGGTCTGGCTGCGCCTTGAGCAGTTATTAGTGCAAGTGATGGCGGGCAAGCTTCAGGTTTTCGACGCGGGCAAGCTGCGACAGCAGCTGGAACAACGTAAAATCCGCTTTGTGCCGAATCAGTCGGTTTATTGCTGGGCCTATCAGTTGATTGCTCGCGGTGCGCGGGTGATTACCCAGCTGGATGCGTATGGTGTGGTTTTGATGCCAGAGTTTCGCGGCTGGAGCTTGCCGGATCTGCGGGATGCCATTGATCGTGAGTTTTTCTTGCTGTCCGAAGCCCATTACGAGCGATACATCGCGCCGGGGTTTCTGAAGGATGCGTTTGGCGGGTGAGCCGGTGTCAATCCTGAACCCCGGTGGGACCGAATTCATTCGGGAAGGCGCCAGTACAGGCAACCCATCATCCTTTGGCCGCCAACCCCTCTAAATGCGCAATAACCTCATCTGTCTTCAATACCAATACATCACTTTCCACCGAATCCAGTATTACTTCAGCAGTATTACCGATCAACGCCCCTGAAATTCCGGTGCGGCCAACGGTTCCAATGATGGTGAGGGCGGCCTTGAGGATGTGCGCAGTGTGCGGAATCAGCACATCCGCCGGGCCTTCGGCGATGTGCAGGTGACTGTCGTCGACGTCGAATTCGGTCTGGAACGCCAGGCACTGTTCGCGGTAGCGGGCTTCGATGTGGCTGGCGGGGTCGGCGGCAGTGAGCATAGGTGATGGGTGGGCGGCGATTACGTGCAACTGGCCTTTGGTCAGTGCCGCGATTTCGAAGCCGTGATCGACGATGCTGTAGTGCAGCGCCCGGTGTTCGCCATCAGCATTGCCCACGTCCACCGCCGCTAAAATAACCCCGCCGTTCCATGAGGTCGCGGTCTTGACCATCAATACCTCGCTGGGGCACAACCGCAGCAGTTTCCAGTCATCCGGCGTCAGCAGGGCTTTTTTGAGCGGATTGTCGGGAAAGTGCTGCTTGATCACTAAGCCGCAGTTTTCCGCCTGTTGCACGTCGATGATGGTTTGGTGTGGGCTGTCATTCCAGGCTTGCTGGGCAGTGGCGTTGAAGTCGGCTTTGAGCAAATCCTCCGTCAGTTGTTCCAGCAGCAGCGAATGATCGTGCTTTTTGTCGCAGATCAGAAGGTGAAGGTGCGCTTGGGTCACGCAGGCAATCAGCTTGGCACGCGTGAGGGCCAGGCTTTCGGCGTTGTGAGGCTCGATAATTACTAGGATGCTGCGAACGGCATGCATGGGCAGGGCCTCGGCCGATGTCGGTACACACAACTATAGTTGCAGTTTGTCCGGTGGGTAGTTGATTCAGATCAGGACAAATCCGCTGCTTGGCGCTGGTTCATTTGCGTGGCGCTCGTATAATGCTGCGCTTTGCCCATCCGGCTGACCGTGATCCCATGCAATTGAACCCTGTAATCGACGCTGCACTTCCCGCCGCCAAAGTTTCGCGGGCGCCTGTGCTGCCTGAAATCCAAGAATTTTTGGGGTGCAGGACACCCGACGCCTGGGTTGAAGCCGCGCTGGCCGATCAGGAGACAATGCTCCTCGACCATAAAAACTGCGAGTTCAAGGCTGCCAGCACCGCGATGAGCATGATTGCCAAATACGGTTCTTATTCGGACCTGGTGCTGATGATGTCGCGGTTGGCCCGAGAAGAGCTGGTGCACCACGAGCAAGTGGTGCGTTTGATGAAAAAGCGCAAAGTAGAATGGCGCTCGTTGTCCGCCAGCCGTTACGCCTCAGGCCTGCGATCAGCAGTGCGCAGCCATGAGCCGGTCAAACTGAGCGATACTTTGGTGGTTGGCGCATTTATCGAGGCGCGCAGCTGCGAGCGTTTTGAGGCGCTGGTTCCGCACCTCGATGAAGAGCTGGGCCGCTTCTACCATGGCTTGCTCAAGAGCGAAGCTCGGCACTTTCAGGGTTATTTGAAACTGGCCTATCAATATGGCGACGCCGCCGACGTTGGGCGGACCATCGAAAAAGTTCGGGCGCTTGAAGCCAGTTTGATCGACAGCCCTGATGTCGAGTTTAGATTCCATAGCGGTATCCCTCACGCTTAATCCGGCGATGATCGGGGAGCCTGTGGGACCGAATTTATTCGGGAATGGATTTTACATTTCGCATCGTTGGGCCCGACCTGACGCCTTCCCGAATGAATTCGGTCCTACAGAGAAATGGTGTGCGCTACTTGTCGCCTTAAAACAAAGCATCCTATTTAATGCTTGGCCATTTGCTGCCTAAGCAGTAATATCTTGTCATCTTTACTGCTTAGGCAGCTTTTTGGTGATTCGATGAAGCACTTCACTCCCGAGAATTTCCACGCCGGCCTTATGGGCTTGTTGATCGGCCGCGTTGATGGCCTGAAAAATCGCATCCTCGACACTCATCTAGTGCCGTACGGCGTCACGTCTTCACAATTCAAAGTGCTGATTATTGTTGGCCAGTTCGGGTCCGATACGCCGGTTGAACTGTGTCGGCATCTGTCGCTGGACAGTGGGTCGATGACGCGGATGCTCGACCGTCTTGAGCAAAAAGAACTGATCGTGCGCGTTCGCTCGGAAACTGACCGCCGTCAGGTTCACCTCGCGTTGACCGCGGAGGGCCAGAAGCTCTCGGGCCTGCTGCCGATGATTGGCGCCGACGCCATGAATGATTTGTTCAGCGCCCTCGACAACGTGGAAGTGAAAAGTCTGGAGCAGATTCTGACAAAAGTGCTAGTGGCCGCTGACGATCAAATCACCATCTCACGCCTGGGCTTTAACCAATCGGGTGCGAAATGAATAACGCTGTTCTGCGAACCTCACTGAAGCCAGCGTTTGTGCTGCTCGGTCTCGCCATGAGCCTGGCGGGTTGTGCCAGCTACAGCGGTCTGGAAACGAAGGGTGTGAGCCTGGATGCGCAAAGCTTGAAGACCGCGCAGAGCTTCAAGAACATAAAACTCTCGCCAGCGGCCTGGCCAAACAAAGAATGGTGGAAAAGCCTCGGCGATCCGCAGCTTGACGGTTTGATCACCGAAGCCCTGCGTGACAGCCCCGATATGCAGATCGCCAGTGCGCGTACCCATCAGGCGAGCGCCGCAGCGTATGCCGCCAATGCGCAACGCACACCGACCGTGGATGCCCAAGCCGGTGTCACTCGTTCTCGCTTGGCTGCAGATCAGAGCCCGACTGGCGAGGGGGGGACCTATGCCACGGTGCGCAACCTGGGTTTGAATTTTAATTACAACTTTGATTTGTGGGGCGGCCAACGCGCCACGTGGGAAGCGGCGCTGGGTCAGGAGCGCGCCGCCGAAATCGATCAGCAATCAGCGCGTCTGACGCTCGCTGCTGATGTGGCGCGTGCCTATAGCGATCTTGGTCAGGCCCACGTTGTGTATGACTTGGCGACGGACGATTTGAAGCGAACGCGGCAACTGCTTGAGTTGGGCAATCGCCGTTTGGCGTCAGGTATCGACAGTCGCTTCCAGTTCCAGCAGACCCAAAGCCTGGAGGCCGGCTCCGAAGCGCAACTGATCGACGCCGAAAAACGCCTGCGTAGCGCAAAAATCAGCCTGGCGGTGTTACTCGGCAAAGGTCCGGACCGTGGCGACGAAATCGCCCGGCCGAAGGTGCTTCAACCGAGTGTGGTGGCCTTGCCTTCCTCGTTGCCCGCTGAATTGTTGGGTCGCCGTCCAGACTTGGTGGCGGCACGCTGGCGCGTTGAAGCGGCGAGCAAGAATATTGTTGCCGGCAAAACCAATTTCTACCCCAACCTGAACTTAAGTGCCGCAGCGGGTACAGAGTCTCTGTTGGGTGATGCGATGTTTGGCTCAGCCAGCCGCTTCTTTAATATAGGACCGGCCATTTCCCTGCCGATTTTTGATGGCGGACGCCTACGTGCTGACCTTGATGCGCGCGATGCTGACTACGACCTGGCCGTGGCGCAGTACAACAAAAGCCTGGTTCAGGCGTTGGGCGACGTCAGTGACACCTTGTCCCAATTGCGCTCTATCAGTCATCAGATCGACGCCCAACAGCGCGCCACCGACATCGCCCAAGCCTCTTATGACACGGGGACGCAACGCTACGGCTCAGGCATCGGCAACTACGTCGACGTGCTGACCATCGAACAACAGTTGCTCCAGTCCCAACGCCAACTGGCCGACCTCACCGCCGAACGAATCGACCTCTCGATTCAGTTGATGCAGGCCTTGGGCGGCGGCTTTCAAAGCAGCTCTGCTGACCAGAATGCCGGCCCGGGTACCCCTTCAACCGCTTCGCAGACTGAATAACTCAAGGTAATCGTCATGGCTACTGCCGCTACCGAAAATGCTTCGACAAACGACCAAAACGGTCAGAACGAGCCGAAGGATCAGGCCCAGCAAAAAGACCAGGGCCAGAAAACCGATCAAGCGCCACCCAAGGACAATAATCCGGGAAAACGCAGGTTCTGGCTGTTGCTGGTGCTGGCGTTGGTCGTTATTGGCGCTTTGGGTATTTGGTTCTGGTATGAGAAATACGGGCGCTGGAACGAAAGCACCGATGACGCCTATGTGAATGGCAACGTGGTGGCGATTACACCACTGGTCACCGGCACCGTGGTCAGCATCGGCGCTGACGACGGTGACTTGGTGCGTGAGGGTCAGGTGTTGATTCAGTTCGACCCAAGCGACGCCGAAGTCGGCCTGCAAAGTGCCGAGGCGAACCTGGGCAAGACCGTGCGCCAAGTGCGCGGCTTGTACAGCAATGTCGACGGTATGAAAGCGCAGTTGGCGGCGCAGCGGGCTGAAGTGCAAAAAGCTCAGGACAACTACAATCGCCGGAAAAATCTGGCGGCAGGCGGGGCGATTTCCCAGGAAGAACTGTCCCATGCCCGGGACGATTTAACTACTGCGCAGAACAGCCTGAATAACGTACAGCAGCAGTTGGCAACCAGTTCTGCACTGGTCGACGAAACCGTAGTGTCCTCCCACCCTGACGTCAAAGCCGCTGCCGCGCAATTGCGTCAGGCCTACTTGGCCAACGCTCGCAGCACCTTGGTTGCGCCCGTCACCGGTTACGTGGCCAAGCGCACCGTGCAGCTCGGCCAGCGGGTTCAGCCGGGTACCGCGTTGATGGCAGTGATTCCGCTCAATGAAGTATGGATCGACGCCAACTTCAAGGAAACCCAGCTGGGCATGATGCGCATCGGTCAGCAGGTGGACATTGAAGCCGATTTGTATGGCAGCGACGTCAAGTACAGCGGCACCGTTGACAGTATCGGTGCGGGTACCGGCAGTGCATTTGCCTTGCTTCCGGCGCAGAACGCTACCGGTAACTGGATCAAGATTGTGCAGCGTATCCCGGTGCGCATCCACGTTAACCCGGACCAGTTGACCGAGCACCCATTGCGCGTCGGCCTGTCCACCGTCGTCGATGTGAATCTGCACGACCAGAGCGGTCCGGTGTTAGCTCAGCAACCTCCGCACAAAGCGGTGTTCAGCACCGACATCTACGACAAGCAGTTGGCCGACGCCGACTCGCTGATTACGCAGCTGATTCACGACAACAGTGCCGCTACCAACAGCAAAACTGTACAGCGCTGATTCGCCAGTCCGTCAGCTCCGGCGCCTGCGCCGGAGCACCGTTGAAGAGTTAAAGGATTTGCGATGAGCTCGAACGCCCCGGCGTCTTTCACGCCGCCCAGTTTGTTGATGTGCACCATCGGCCTGTCGCTGGCGACCTTCATGCAGGTGCTCGACACCACCATTGCTAACGTCGCGCTGCCGACCATCGCCGGTAACCTTGGGGTGAGTTCGGAGCAAGGCACGTGGGTCATCACCTCGTTCGCGGTGAGTAACGCCATTGCATTGCCGTTGACCGGCTGGCTGAGCCGTCGGGTGGGCGAAGTGAGGCTGTTTATCTGGGCCACTCTGCTGTTCGTGATGGCCTCGTTCTTGTGCGGTATTTCCACCTCGATGCCAGAACTGGTGGGCTTTCGAGTCTTGCAGGGTGTGGTCGCGGGGCCGTTGTATCCCATGACTCAAACACTGTTGATTGCGGTCTTTCCCCCGGCAAAAAGGGGAATGGCGCTGGCGTTGCTGGCGATGGTAACGGTGGTGGCGCCGATTGCTGGTCCGATCCTGGGCGGCTGGATTACCGAC
Source organism: Pseudomonas sp. (assembly GCF_026224925.1). Classification (GTDB taxonomy): domain Bacteria; phylum Pseudomonadota; class Gammaproteobacteria; order Pseudomonadales; family Pseudomonadaceae; genus Aquipseudomonas. The sequence goes on from NZ_JAMFRV010000161.1 coordinate 6,452, forward strand.
AGTTATAGTTGGCCGTGGATCTTCTTCATCAACGTGCCGATTGGTATTTTTGCTGCGTGGGTAGTTCGCTCGCAAATGCGTACACGGCCGGTGGTCACCAGTCGTCAGCCGATGGATTACGTGGGGTTGATAACGTTAATTATCGGGGTTGGCGCGCTACAAGTCGTGCTCGACAAAGGTAATGACTTGGATTGGTTCGAGTCGCACTTCATCGTGATCGGCGCGGTGATTTCAGTCATCAGCTTGGCTATTTTCATTATTTGGGAATTGACCGACAAGCACCCGATTGTCAATTTGCGGCTGTTCGCTTACCGCAACTTCCGTATCGGCACCATCACGCTGGTGGGGGGGTATTCGGGGTTCTTCGGCATTAATCTGCTGCTGCCGCAATGGTTGCAGACGCAGATGGGTTATACCGCGACTTACGCTGGTTTTGCCGTGGCGCCGTTGGGTGTTCTGCCGGTATTGATGTCACCCTTTGTCGGCAAATACGCGCACAAGTTCGACTTGCGGCTATTGGCGGGAATTGCCTTTTTTGCAATCGGGCTCAGTTGCTTCATGCGGTCTGACTTCACCAGTCAGGTAGATTTTTATCACATTGCAATGGTGCAGTTGTTCATGGGCGCGGGTATTGCGTTGTTCTTCATGCCGACCTTGACCATTTTGCTGTCCGACTTGCCTCCCAGCCAAATTGCCGACGGTTCAGGGCTGGCGACGTTTTTGCGTAACCTGGGCGGTAGTTTTGCGGCATCGCTGACGACCTGGATATGGATTCGTCGAGCCAACCAGCACCATGCGTACTTGAGCGAAAGCATCAATAACTACGACCCCGCGACCCGCGATGCGATCACCACGCTTGGCGGTGCAGGCAGTAGGGCGTATGCGCAGCTGGAATCGGTGGTGAATGCCCAGGCTTACATGATGTCGACGGTGGAGTTTTTCTACATGCTGGGATGGTTTTTCTTTGCGTTGATTGTGTTGGTGTGGATGGCAAAACCGCCGTTTACCGCCAAGGCAGGGCCTCCGGCGGGGCATTGATCAAAAATTGTGCGATGTCATACGGCCTCTTCGCGAATGAATTCGCTCCCACAGGGGATTGCGGTCCATCTGTGGGAGCGAATTCATTCGCGAAGGCTTCAGCCTTGCTGCGTCAGGGCTGGTTGAACAGGCACAAAATCAAACGCTGCCAGTTGAAACCCTTGTTCATCCACCTGTAATGCCCAGCCTTGCCGATCCCAATCCCCCAGTACGATCCGCTTGCCCGCTTCATCACCGACCTGCAGTTTATGAATGGCAGGACGGTGGGTGTGGCCGTGGATCAGGGTGTGCACGCCGTATTGCGCCATGATCCTTGGCACTTCTTCGGGGGTCACGTCGACAATGTCGTTGGCTTTCATCCGGGTTTGCGCGCGGCTTTCATTGCGCAGTTTGCGCGCCAGCTTATGGCGAGTGCTCAACGGCAAATGGCGCAGCACAAACAATGTCACTGGGTTGCGCAAGTAGCGGCGCATGCGCATGTACGCTTCGTCCCGTGTACACAGGCTGTCGCCATGCATCAACAGCACCGGCTCGCCGTTAAGCTGCACCACGCTGGGATCGGCCAATAACGTGCAGCCCGCTGCCTTGCAAAAGGCGTAACCGATCATGAAGTCGCGATTGCCGTGCATCAAGAATATTTTAGTGCCGCTGTCGCTTAGATCACGCAGGGCCTTGCAGATCGACAGCTGAAAAGGCGACATCGCATCGTCGCCAACCCATGCTTCGAAAAAATCCCCCAGGATGTACAGCGACTCGGCATCGCGCGCGCGCCCGTCGAGCAGGTCAAGAAAGGCCCGGGTAATGTCCGGGCGTTGCTCTTCCAGGTGCAAATCCGAAATCAGTAAAATCACTCAATGATCTCGGCGTATTCGATGATCACATCGTCCGTCGGTACGTCTTGATGGCCGGCTTTCATGGTGGTGGCGACGCCTCTGATCTTGTCGACTACGTCCTTGCCTTCGACCACTTCACCGAACACGGTGTAACCCCAGCCTTGAACGGTTGGTGCGGTGTGGTTGAGGAACTCGTTGTCAGCCACGTTGATAAAGAATTGCGAAGAGGCTGAATGCGGCTCCATGGTGCGGGCCATGGCGACCGTGTATTTGTCGTTGGAAAGACCATTGCCGGCTTCGTTCTTGATCGTGGCGCGGGTTTTCTTTTGTGCCATGCCAGGCTCGAAACCACCGCCCTGAATCATGAAATTGCTGATGACTCGGTGAAAAATGGTGTTGCTGTAATGACCTTCTTTAACGTACTGCACAAAGTTGGCAACAGTTTCTGGCGCTTTCTCAGCGTTCAGTTCCAGGACGATGTCGCCATGGTTGGTGCTCAGTTTGACTTTGGACATTGAAAAATCGCTCGTTTTGATTTTTTGAAAGAGGCGCGCCGGTCGCAACACCTTGACAGCTTCGGCTATGATAAGCGCTTTGATTTAGTCGGCCTACCCAGGCTGCGCACTTGTACGCCCAAGGATCCTATGAGCAAGCCCACTGACTCCGCTGCGAATTCCAAGGCAGGACCTGCCGTTCCGACCAATTTTCTGCGCGCAATCGTGCAGGCGGACCTGGATTCGGGCAAGCACACCAAGATCGTGACCCGCTTTCCGCCTGAGCCCAACGGTTACCTGCACATCGGCCACGCCAAGGCGATTTGTGTGAACTTCGGTCTGGCACAGGAGTTCGGCGGTGAAACGCACCTGCGTTTCGACGACACCAACCCGGCCAAGGAAGACCAGGAATACATCGACGCCATCGAAAGCGACGTCAAATGGCTGGGCTTTCAATGGTCCGGCGAAGTGCGCTATGCCTCACAGTATTTCGACCAATTGCACGATTGGGCAGTAGAGCTGATTAAATCCGGCAAAGCCTACGTCGATGACCTGACCCCTGAGCAAGCGCGCGAATACCGTGGCACCTTGACCGAGCCGGGCAAGAACAGTCCCTTCCGTGAGCGCAGTGTCGAGGAAAGCCTAGACCTGTTCGCCCGCATGAAGGCGGGTGAGTTCGAAGACGGCGCTCGCGTGCTGCGCGCCAAGATCGACATGGCCTCGCCGAACATGAACCTACGCGACCCGATCCTGTATCGCATTCGCCACGCTCATCACCATCAGACCGGCGATAAGTGGTGCATTTACCCGATCTACGATTTCACCCACGGTCAGTCGGATGCCATCGAAGGTATCACCCACTCGATCTGCACCCTGGAATTCGAAAGCCATCGTCCGCTGTATGACTGGTTCCTCGATAATCTGCCGGTGCCAAGCAAGCCGCGTCAGTATGAGTTTTCGCGTCTGAACCTGAGCTACACCGTCACCAGCAAGCGCAAACTCAAGCAATTGGTCGATGAGAAGCACGTGCTTGGTTGGGATGACCCACGGATGTCGACCTTGTCGGGCTTCCGTCGTCGTGGTTACACCCCAGGCTCGATTCGTAACTTTTGCGAGATGATCGGCACTAACCGTTCCGACGGTGTGGTGGATTTCGGCATGCTTGAATTCAGCATCCGCGATGACCTTGATCACAGTGCGCCGCGTGCCATGTGCGTGCTGCGTCCGTTGAAAGTTGTGATCACCAATTACCCGGAAGGGCAGGTCGAGAATCTGCAATTGGCCCGTCACCCGAAAGAAGACATGGGCGTGCGTGAGTTGCCGTTCGCTCGTGAAATCTACATCGACCGCGATGACTTCATGGAAGAACCGCCAAAAGGCTACAAACGCCTGGAGCCAAGCGGCGAAGTGCGCCTGCGTGGCAGCTACGTGATTCGTGCCGACGAAGCGATCAAAGACGCCGACGGCAACATCGTTGAACTGCGTTGTTCGTATGACCCTGAAACTCTGGGCAAAAACCCGGAAGGTCGCAAGGTCAAAGGCGTTGTGCATTGGGTCCCGGCAGCCGCCAGCGTTGAATGTGAAGTGCGTTTGTATGATCGCCTGTTCCGTTCGCCAAACCCGGAAAAAGCCGAAGACGGCGCCACTTTCCTGGAAAATATCAACCCTGATTCCCTGCAAGTGCTGACGGGTTGTCGTGCTGAGCCTTCATTGGCCCAAGCGCAGCCGGAAGACCGTTTCCAGTTCGAACGCGAAGGTTATTTCTGCGCGGACATGAAGGACTCGAAACCTGGTCATCCAGTATTCAACCGAACGGTAACTCTGCGAGATTCGTGGAGTTAAGCCACGCCCAAGGGATTCAACGTGCTTTCGATCTACAACACGCTCAGCAAGAGCAAAGAAGTGTTCACGCCGCTGGACGGCAACAAGGTGCGGATGTACGTGTGCGGCATGACCGTGTACGACTTCTGCCACATTGGTCACGGTCGGAGCATGGTTGCTTTCGATTTGATCACGCGTTGGCTGCGATTTAGCGGCTACGACCTGACGTATGTGCGCAATATCACTGACATTGACGACAAGATCATCAACCGTGCCCGTGACAATGGCGAGTCGTTCGACGCCCTGACCACCCGCATGATTGATGCAATGCACGAAGACGAGGCGCGCCTGAACATCTTGCCGCCGGACCTGGAGCCGCGTGCCACCGATCATATCGCTGGTATGCACGCCATGATCCAGACCTTGATCGACAAGGGCTATGCCTACGCGCCGGGTAATGGCGACGTGTATTACCGCGTCGGCAAATTCCTGGGTTACGGCAAGTTGTCACGCAAGAAGATCGAAGATTTGCGCATCGGCGCACGAATCGAAGTGGATGAGTCGAAAGACGATCCACTGGATTTTGTGCTCTGGAAAGGCGTAAAGCCGGGCGAGCCGAGCTGGGAATCACCGTGGGGCGCGGGACGGCCGGGCTGGCACATCGAGTGCTCGGTGATGTCGACCTGCTGCCTGGGTGAGACGTTCGATATTCATGGTGGTGGTAACGACCTTGAGTTTCCGCACCATGAAAACGAAATCGCTCAGAGCGAGGCCGCTACCGGTAAGCAATACGCCAATACCTGGATGCACTGCGGCATGATTCGCATCAATGGCGAGAAGATGTCCAAGTCCTTGAACAACTTCTTCACCATTCGCGACGTGCTGGAAAAATATCAGCCAGAGGTTGTGCGCTATCTATTGGTGTCCAGCCATTACCGCAGCTCGATCAACTACTCCGAAGACAGCCTGAAAGAGTCCAAGGGTGCGCTTGAACGTTTTTATCACGCGCTCAAAGGCTTGCCAGCCGTTGCTCCCGCTGGCGGCGAAGCGTTTGTTGAACGTTTCTCTGCGGCGATGAACGACGACTTTGGTACGCCGGAAGCCTGTGCGGTGTTGTTTGAGATGGTGCGCGAGATTAACCGTCTACGCGATACCGATTTAAACGCTGCCGCCGGATTGGCTGCACGCTTGAAAGAATTGGCCAGTGTGTTGGGTGTCTTGCAGCTTGAAGCCGATGACTTCTTGCGCGCGGGTGCCGAAGGCCGGGTTGATGCGGCAGAAGTCGAAGCGTTGATTCAGGCCCGACTGACGGCGCGTGCTGAAAAAGACTGGGCCGCCTCCGACCGCATCCGCGACCAGCTCACCGCCATGGGCGTGGTGCTGGAAGATGGTAAGGGTGGAACCACTTGGCGTTTGGCTGACTGATCCAATAGCTGTAGGAGCCAACGTGTTGGCGAGGCGATTTACCCGTAAACCCTTGCGGCTGCCTCGCCCACAAGTTGGCTCCTACAGAGGTTGTGAGTATCCAGGCATCACGCCATCCGCTGCTCGCGCAGCCGCTTGTAAAGCGTATTGCGGCTTACCCCCAGTTGCTTAGCCAGTTGCGAGATGTTGCCGCCAGCGGCGCGCAGCAATTGCTGCAGATCATCTGACGTTGCCTGCTCCGTTCGAATATTGTCATCCTCCAGATCAGCCAGAAAATCATCCGGCAGATGCTCGGTGGTGATCAGTTGTTCGTCGGCTAATGCCAGTGCCACCTGAATCACACTGCTGAGCTGTCGCAGATTGCCTGGCCACGGGTGCCGATGAAACAGCCGCTGCACCTCGGCCGCAAAGCCGGCGTGTTGATGCGCCTCACGATGCTGCTCCCACAGTTGCTGAAACAGCGCGCCTTTGTCGGTGCGGTGGCGCAGCGGCGGCAACTCAAGGGTCAGGCCGTTGATGCGGTAGAACAAATCCTGGCGAAAGTGACCGGCCAGCACCTGTTCGCGCAACGGCGAATGGGTGGCGGAGATCAGGCGGATATCCACTGCAAACAGTTCGCTACTGCCCAACGGCTGAACCACCCGTTCCTGAAGCACCCTTAATAGCCGCGCCTGTACCGCCAACGGCATGTCGCCAATTTCATCCAGAAACAGCGTGCCTTTATCCGCCTTGCGGATCAGACCCAGGCTGCCCCGCGGATGGGCTCCGGTGAACGCACCTTTTTCGTAACCGAACAGTTCCGCTTCCACCAGCTCAGAAGGGATCGCGGCGCAGTTGATCGCAATCAACGGCTGATGCGCTCTTGAACTGGCGTGATGCAACGCTTTAACAAAGACTTCTTTGCCGACTCCGGTCTCGCCATGGATCAGCAGTGGAATATTTTTCTCCAGCAGACGTTCTGCCTGACGCACGGCCTTTTCCACGAGGGGGTCGCCCAAGGCAATCGCTGACAGGGACAATGACTCATCGGGCCACCGACTTTTCTGTACCTGTGCGACCCGTATTGGCACCGATGCGTACCGTGGGTGGCGTAACAGGCAGTGGAACCGGTTGTTTCGGGTATCCAGCAGGGAAAACGATTGCCCTTCTTTTTGCTCAAGCAACTGTCGCAGGGACGTTTTGAACAGGCGTTCGATATCAATCTGTGACGGGTTGATGCTCAACAAGTTTTCGGCGCGGCGGTTGGTGCAGACGATTTGCCCGCTTTCGTCGACGATCAACAGGCCGGCCCATTGACTGTCGAGGTTGTTGGCGCCGGTATTAAAGGTCAATTGAAGATGCGTGTCCTGAAACTGATTGAGGATCAGCCGGTTTTCCACTGTCTGACTCATCATTTTCACCATCCCCAGGGTATGGGATGGCGGCAGGAAACTGTCGCTGGACACGTCGAGGACCGCGATCACCCGCCGCGAGGCATCGAAAATAGGGGCGGCTGAGCCGGTCATGAAGCGGTTGGCCTTCAGGAAGTGTTCATCGTGTTCAATGTGCACTGCTTGCTCGCACGCCAGCGCGGTGCCAATCGCATTAGTGCCAGTGGCGCTTTCGATCCAGCTGGCACCGGCCATGAAACCGTCGGTTTGCGGCGATTCAACAAAGCGTTGTTTACCCCAGGACTTAAGCAGCAGCCCTCGGTTGTCGGCGAGCATGATCAGGCAATTAGAGTTACTCAGGATATTTTCGTAGTACGGCAACACTTCTTGGTGAGTGGTTTGCACCAGCGCGTGGTGCCGCTCGATCAGTTGAGAGATCTCAACGTTGGGCAATTGGCCGAATGAGGGCCTGGAATGATGATCTAGACCGAATTCACGACAGCGAGTCCAAGACTCCTTGATGACGGTTTCGTGCGCAAGCGATCTGCTGTAAGTGGTCATGTAAGGGTCCCTGGGTCGACATTATTGTTTTTGTTTTACCTGCGCGCATCG
>NZ_JAMFRV010000162.1 GCF_026224925.1 Pseudomonas sp.
CGTCGTGATCATGATCGGCATGGTCTTCGCCTTCATGGGAGTCGTGGTGGCTGTGACGACCGTCGATGTGCAGCTCGGACTCGGCGCCCAGGCCCAGCAATACGCTGATCGGCAAACGACCATTGCTGGCTTCGATCACTTTGACCGCAGGCGGCAACTCTTCCGAGACTTCGGCGCGAACAGCGGCCAAACCGGCTGCGTCCATCTTGTCGGCTTTATTGAGGATGACCAGATCGGCGCTCGACAGTTGATCGGCGAACAGCTCGTGCAGAGGCGACTCGTGGTCCAGGTTCGGATCGAGCTTGCGCTGGGCATCGACTTGATCCGGGAAGGCTGCGAAGGTTCCCGCCAATACCGCAGGGCTGTCTACCACGGTGATGACTGCATCAACCGTACAGGCATTGCGAATTTCCGGCCATTGAAAGGCCTGAACCAGTGGCTTTGGTAGTGCGAGGCCTGATGTTTCGATGAGGATATGATCCAGATCGCCACGGCGAGCCACCAGCTCGCGCATTACCGGAAAGAATTCTTCCTGAACCGTGCAGCACAAGCAGCCGTTGGCCAGCTCGAAGATCCGGCCATTGGCTTCTTCTTCGGTGCAGCCAATGGTGCATTGTTTGAGGATTTCGCCGTCGATACCCAGCTCGCCAAATTCGTTGACGATCACAGCGATACGCCGACCATCAGCGTTATCGAGCATGTGCCGCAGCAAGGTGGTTTTGCCCGAACCGAGGAAGCCGGTAACGATGGTGACGGGAAGTTTGGCCAGTGTTTTCATCGGATGCCCTTTGGCAAAGCGGCGGGCAAGCGGGACGAGAACCGCGTAGCGCATGCATGCGGATCAATTCGCCACCGGATCACCCCGCCCGGTTGTAGTGAGAATTCTGTGTTCGAGGCAGGTCTCCTGGCTTACGGCAGCAAGTCGACGGCCTCATGGAGACATCGTGCTCGCGTTTATTGCGCCTTCCCACGCTTGCACAGTGGCAATCGCAGTGGCTGTGCAACAAACATGACCGTTTACAGTTGCGGGGGCAGCCGCGGCATCAACCGCGTTCCCTTCTTAGCTCCGACCACAGCCGGAGAACCTCAAGCGCACAAGGCTACGCAGTGACCCGATACAGGTCAATCACCAGCTGAATCTGAGAAGTCCAATGATTGACGATGCGCGCATGGCCGTGCTCTCCTTCCTGGTTTTTCCGGGACCGTGGAGGCCGCAACATGTCGACAACTCTGGTGGTGGGTCTTGGCTGCCAGCGCGGCTGTACCGCCAATCTCTTACGTGAACTGATCGAGCAGAACCTTCAGGCCCACGGCGTGGCCATTGACGCCATCACTGCCCTCGCCTCCATAGACCACAAAAGCACCGAGCCGGGACTGCTGGAACTCGCTGTGCAGTTAAATCTGCCGCTGGTGTTTCTTAGTGCAGCCGAACTGGCCGATGTTGAAGCGCTGCTCAGTCACCGCTCGGCGCTGGCATTTGCGCACACCGGCTGCCATGGCGTAGCCGAAAGTGCCGCCTTGGCCTTGGCCCAACGCCTTGCCGGGCGCCCAGTAAAACTGCTAATCAATCGGCAAAAAAATCAGTACGCAACATTTGCCTTGGCTGGCGACGTGCCTAATCGTCGATAATCCCCCTCGCGTTTTATTTCACTGCCTATTTAGCAGCCTCATTTGTAGCTTCAGGAGCAACCATGACCGTTTTTTTCATCGGCGCAGGCCCCGGCGACCCGGAGCTGATCACGGTCAAAGGCCAACGTTTGATCCGCAGTTGCCCAGTGATTATCTACGCCGGGTCGTTGGTACCCATGGCGGTTCTGGAGGGACATCAGGCGCTGCAGGTGGTGAACAGTGCTCAATTGCACCTGGAGCAGATCATCGCACTGATGAAAAGCGCTCATGAACAGGGCCAAGACGTGGCCCGGGTTCACTCAGGCGATCCGAGCCTGTATGGCGCGATTGGCGAACAGATTCGCCACTTGCGTGAGCTGAATATCCCGTTTGAAATCATCCCCGGTGTTACTGCCACTGCCGCATGCGCCGCGCTGTTAGGCGTAGAGCTGACCCTGCCGGATATCTCGCAAAGTGTGATCCTCACCCGCTACGCGGACAAAACGTCGATGCCAGCAGGCGAGGAGTTGGCCAGCCTGGCACAACACCGGGCGACCATGGCGATCCACCTCGGCGTTAACAACCTGCACAAAATCGTCGCTGAACTGGTCCCGCACTACGGCGCAGATTGCCCGATTGCCGTGGTCCATCGGGCTAGTTGGCCGGATCAGGACTGGGTGGTGGGCACACTGGCAGATATCGAAGAGAAGGTGCAGGCCAAAGGCTTTCGCCGGACTGCGTTGATTCTGGTGGGCCAAGTACTGGCCAGTGACAGCTTCGCCGAATCGTCGTTGTACCGTGCGGGGCATGCACACGTGTTTCGGCCTTAAACGCGGTCTAGCGGCAAACCATAGCCTTCACTTGACTTGAAACCCAACACAAAAAAATACCCCGAACCAGTCGGGGCATTTTTTTCAGTCAGCAGCCTTAGTAGTAGGCGTGCTCTTTTTGCGTATGGTCGGTGACGTCACGAACGCCTTTGAGCTCAGGAATACGCTCGAGCAGTGTGCGCTCGATCCCTTCTCTCAAGGTAACGTCAGCCTGGCCGCAGCCTTGGCAGCCGCCGCCGAATTGCAGCACCGCGATGTTTTCTTCGTTTTCTTCGACCACATCGATCAACGTCACCTGGCCGCCATGACTGGCAAGACCCGGATTGATTTCGGTTTGCAGGTAATAGTTGATGCGCTCGTTGATCGGGCTGTCAGCATTGACCATTGGTACTTTGGCGTTTGGCGCCTTGATGGTCAGTTGGCCGCCCATGCGATCAGTGGCGTAATCGACAACGGCATCGTCAAGAAAAGCTTCGCTGAAGTTATCAATCCAGGCAGTAAAGCTTTTCAGGCCGATGGCCTTGTCTTCAGGCTTCTCTTCGCCCGGCTTGCAATAAGCAATGCAGGTTTCAGCATATTGGGTGCCAGGCTGGGTAATAAACACGCGGATGCCGATGCCCGGGGCGTTTTGCTTTTCAAGCAGATCGGCCAGATAGTCGTGGGCAGCATCGGTAATAGTAATAGCGGTCATGAAAATTCCTCGCAGACGTGGCAGCAGTTTACGCCAATCATTCGCGACGCACAAAGTCCTAGTAATTTTGTCGGGAAAGAGACACCTCAGCCTTTTCCTCTCGGCGCTGATCAAGCCAACTTTTAAGACGACGATAAAGCCCTTTTTCGATCCATTCATAACTGACCCAGGCACCGAAGCCAATCACCGGGACACAGACCGCAAACACGGCGTAGGGATTGAGTCCATAACGCTCGGAAGCCAGCCAGCCGCCGTATAGCACCAAGACATGCAGCAAATACACCGAATACGAACAGTCGCCCATGGCTTTTAGCAAGCGATTGCCCTTGAAGTACGGTTCCAGGGATATGCAGGCGA
>NZ_JAMFRV010000163.1 GCF_026224925.1 Pseudomonas sp.
GATGCACGCGATGCGATAACCGAGGCAGTCGAGCGCCATGGCGGAGATGTGCTTCTCTATGCAGTAGTAATGCGCCCACGCGGCACGGCGAAAACCTAATTAATTGTTCGATAGAGCCTTATTGAGGCTGTGAGTGGCGATAAGCGCGTACTGAAAAAAAAGGAAATAAAATGAAAAATTTACATGGGTGGCTAATTAAATTTCGGTATCTTGTTTTTTATTTTTCCTATGCAGTTATGATATCGTAAGCGTCTTCCCAGCGCCGTCTTCCTTTGAGCGGCGCGCATCGCCATGATTGAATTTGGGACGCAAATTGGTTGTGTCCACAAATTTAATTATGGACACAATAATTCAACCAGTCACAACCAGGGCGAAACGAGGCCCGTATCGCCGCCACAGCGATGAGTTCAAGCGCGCCGCAGTGGCACGCACCGAAGTCGGCGGCGCATCGGTATCACTGATCGCCCGCGAGCTAAACATCAACACCAATCAGTTATTCAGTTGGCGCAAGCGTTTCGGTGCCGAGGCGCTGGCCGATGGTAACGCGCCGAGCCAGTTGGTGGCAGTCACCGTGCTCGATACACCGGCCATAACCGCGCCGGTCGCAAGCAGCGCGCCCGGTGTCATTGTACTGAGCGTGGGCCAGGCGCAGCTGCGCCTGGAAGGCGGCACGGTCGATACGGCCACGCTGACGCTGCTGCTGGCTCGGCTACTGCCATGATCGGCCTGCCTGCAGGGACCAAGATCTGGCTGGCTGCCGGCGTAACCGACATGCGCGCCGGCATGAACGGTTTGGCCGCGAAGGCGCAGACGGCGCTGGCTGAAGATCCGTTCAGCGGCCACGTGTTCCTGTTTCGTGGCCGGCGCGGTGACATGATCAAGGTGCTGTGGTGGAGCGGAGATGGTTTGTGCCTGCTGGCGAAGCGCCTTGAACGTGGGCGCTTCGTCTGGCCGCAGGCCGCCAGCGGCAGCGTGGCGTTGACGCAGGCGCAGCTCTCGATGCTGTTTGAGGGTATCGACTGGCGCCGGCCGGAACGCACCTGGCGACCCACATCGGCCTTGTAAACGTCACGCAGCTCGCGTAAACTCGGCACATGCTCAGCTCAATCGACCTGCCCAACGACATCGACGCCTTGAAGGCGCTGTTGCTGGCCAGCGAGCGCCTGGTGCGCGAACGCGACGCGACCATCGCCACCCAGGGCGACGCGCTGCTGAACATGCAAGCCCAGTTGACGACGCGTGCCGCCGAGATCGAGCACCTGAGCGTTTATGACGACTTCGTTTGTCCATTGATGGATTTAAGCCATTGATTGTAAATGAATTTGTTGCCTTTTGTGGTGCCACCGCGTTCATGAACAAATGCTCCTCCAGGTTCGACGGTAATATCGACTGCGATCGTCATCCGTCGCCGTAGCGTGTGGTGATTTCACTGACATCTCGGCGCAACAGAGACGTCAACGCCTACCTGTGTGATACTTGATGAAAACTAAATTTAGGTGAGGTATGGCGACGAAACACAAGGAAACAGTCAATCTGGATGCGTTGATCCCGCGGGACGACGTGGAAGCGAAGAAACCGAAGGCTAGCAAGGGAGTAATTCAAGTAACAGAGCTGGCGATAGGCAAGCATTTTTATGGTCTGCTGCGTAAGCCGCTCTTCCAACGCGAGACAAATGACTGGGACGTGGACAATGTAGTTTCACTGGTGAACAGTTTTCGAAACGGGCATCTCATTCCAGCGGTCATTTTATGGTCTGCGGACGGATCGACCTTTGTTATTGATGGTGCACACCGACTCAGTGTGTTCGTGGCATGGGTCAACGATGACTATGGGGATGGAGTAATTTCACAGGCATTTTTTAAACACCAAATTCCTAAATCACAAGTTAATTCAGCTCGTAAATGCCGAGATCAAATCAAGGCCAGAGGTTTGGAGTATGCCGAGCTTCAGAGGTTGACGTTGCTACCAAGCCGAACTCCTGAGCAGTTGGCATGGAGTACAAATATTGCTCAGCCCATCGAAACACAGTGGGTTCTGGGCGACGCCGGGGTGGCGCTGCAATCATTCTTGGATATTAATCAACGCTCTGTCGAAATTGACCCGACTGAACGCTATATGATCGTAGAGCGTAAAGCGCCGACAATCATAGCCGCGCGTGCCTTGGTCGGTGCAGGGCGCGGCCACGCGTATTGGGGTTCGTTTGATGAAAAGTATGTTGCAGAAATCGAGAGGTACGCCAAAAATATTTACGACGCGATATTTGAACCTGAAGGTGCTCAGCCACACACCCATACGGAATTACAGCCTGCGGGTATGGCACAAACCGCCAACGGACTACGAATGGCACTTGAGTTAGTGAACATTGTCACGGCAATGAAAACTGGGACCATTGGCATGGAACCTGATACAGACGGAAGCCAAACTTCGCGCGTATTGGCTAAAGTTTGGGGCGTGATCAAGTATGTTGCCGGTAATGAACCGGCGTCTCTCAGTCTTCATCCGGCAGTCTATTTTTGGGGGACTACGGGGAACCATCGCCCGAGTATGTTTCTGGCAGTTGTTTCGTTTATTCAAGAACTCGTTCAAAAAGATGAGTTGGTGGAGTTCACCCTTCATCGAGCTAAGCTGGAAGAATTTTTGGTTGGCAAAAATGCGCCTGGTCAACAAATTCTTAGCCGTTATGGGGGATGGAAACGGAGCCTAGAGCCGATTCAAAAATTGCTGAGGCAGATTTTCGAAGGACTCAAGTCAGGGAAAACTGAAATGGAAATTTTGGACATTATTTCAACTGCCATTGGTAGCGTCGGGTCGAATGGTGAAACTGCGAGGTCAGATGCGTGGAAAGAAACGCGCAGCGCGGCACGCATTAAAGCAAGTTTAAATTCCGCGCAGCGTTGTGCTATCTGCAAAGCAAGACTGGTATTAGTCCACGCAAGCGATGACCATATTCAACGTCGAGCTGACGGGGGCAATTCAGGACACGATAACGCGCAGTTGACACACCACTATTGTAATCATGGATTCAAAGAGCATTTCTCTCAAGAAAAAAAACCTGTTCCGGAGATTGTCCTCCAGATTTAGTAATGGGTTTGATCTGACAATGACCTTTGCATAACAGCTCCACCATCTCATCATGGGTGAGCCTGTTGCGACCCCGATAATAAACCGTAGGAGCATTGAACGGTGACCTTTCGAAAATGGCGATTAGTATGGTAAAAAACTTATTTAATCGTCATCCTGCCCTTTGGAAGGGCACGCCTTTTTTTAATTTCAATTTTTGGCGGAAGAATACGCGGGCTTTCTACATCTGTAATTTGCTCCGAAATCAGCTTTGAAAAACGAAGGCTTATCGATTTGTTGTGCAAGAAAAATCCGAAATGCGGATTTAGCCCATTTCCGCCTGGTAGCATGTCAGACCCACACCATAGCCATTCATCGTCGCACATTACAATTGGCACCCAATGATTCTTATATCGTTCAGTCTTTACCAATATCTTTAGATGTGTACGCATTATCGATCGATTTTTTTGAGGGACTTGCCCCAATATCTTCGCCCTCATATCCTGGGCCAGCCGGTCTACGCGCTCGCGATTATCATTTTGAAGGTGAATCAAAACAATTTCGCAGATTGCCCCACGCATGAGCGCATCATTGACGATACTTCTAAATGCATCCCAATCAGCGATGCGCGATTCTGTCATTACTGTGCGCACCACGCGCGTAGCCTCCGAAAATGCTCGTTCGAGAAATCTAATTCCTTGCCCTGGGAAGGTGCGAAACTTATCGGGTCTCCCTAATAGCAGTCCGCCAATCTCAGAACTTACGACCCTGGGATCAAAACCAAAATCGAAAATTATATTCGAGTCATTTAAGAGCGCACGTCTAGAAAAATCGGCAATCGCCACATCGTGAAATAAGCCGGGTAGTCGTCGAATAAATTCTGGGCATTTGCGGACTAGCCGTGCACTTTCTATGTCAAAGCCATCATTTCCGATAATGCGTATTTCAAATATCTCAGGTGAGAACCCATAAAGTAGAACGGGAATTTTTTTAATGGCGCGCGTAGGCTTGCTCGTGTACTGTATGTGAAGCAACTCGGCTCCATCCAATTCCTCGCCCATTTCATCGAGGAATTGGCCGAGAAAATTCTGGCACATCGGAAGGCTCAGCTCGCCGCTGGCGGGAATTTTAAAGCCCACATGCAATTCCAAGGCGCGTTCCGCTTTTTGCTCACGTGCTCTTAATTCATCATAGGTCGCATCCGAAATTTCTCCGCGTATACAATCCCAAGTGAGTCGGGCCGGCAATGTCGCGATCCGCTCTATCTCTGGACTATCCAAATACTCCACCCCGAGAATAGTTAAAGAATAATCAAAATTCTCTGCGTCGCACGTGATTGCTCCCCGTACGGTGAGTTCCACGAGCCAACTTTTTGCGCTGGTTGAGGGAACACCCAGGAAGCCAGAGATCGCGTCAACTGTCCTTAAATTTGCTTGGATCGCGCGGAGTGCATACAGCCATGTAAAGGGGATGCGTTGCATTTTCCGACACTCAATTTGGGTGTTGACTCGAAAAAATGGCCACGCAATATGAAAGGCCGATATTAAGGGCAGGCCATTGCATATAGGCATATTTTGCGTTTGCCGGCTAAATGCGTTGCCTATCCGATGTGATTGTGCAGTCATTTCTGTTTTTTCTAATATAATCAAGAACTTCAGCGAGTTTGCTTCCTTCTCCTACCTTATCGACCATTTTGGTGGAACCCACAATGATTAACGCATCCCTCGCACGCGAAAATGCAACATTCATTCGTTTCTCATCAAGATGTCCTAATGTCCATTCGTTAGTTCCACGAACAAGAGATACGATTGCAACGTCTTTTTCATTTCCTTGAAACCTGTCTATCGAGGCGACCTCTATATCCAAGTGAGGCCATTGGTGAGACCCTTCATTTATATTTTTTGCGAGCAATTCTACTTGGGCAGCGTAGCCCGCGATGACGGCAACCGAAACAACCTGATCATCTGAACCAAATTTTACCCGACTTTGAAGATGTGTAAGTTGCTTTAATACAGTAGAAATTTCGTCGTCATTGAGTAAAC
>NZ_JAMFRV010000164.1 GCF_026224925.1 Pseudomonas sp.
ACGCTGCCACCGAGAATGATCAAGACCCAGCGCTGACTTTGGTTAGAGGCGTCTACCAGCGCTTGCATGGCTTCACGGTAGTCTTGCATGGACGCCTCGGATTGCTCGCGGGCTGCTTGTGCCTGTGCGCTGGCCTGTGTTTTCAGAGCTTGATAGAAGCGTTGGAGGACGTGGCGTTGGTTGATGATTTTCAGGCGCAAGGAGAAAACATCCCTTGCGTCCGGGTCGATGGCCTCCGGTTGCTGGGATTTAAGCTTGGCAAGATCGCTGCGTATGCCATCAGGCAGTTCACTCACGGCGTCGGCTTTCTTAATAAAGGACGTCCGCAGCAATTGCACGGCCGCGGGCTCATTTGCGGTCTGTAAGTCGTAGAGCAGGACCGCCAACGCCATGTTGCCTTGGCTGTTGCTTTGTTTGAGCCGGGTGGTGCGATCCTTCAGCTCAAGATCGAACGCAAGTTCGGTCTGCAGGGTGCCCTCACGCAACTGCGCAACAACATTGGCCGTATTACGGAAGAGTTGGCTCGATTGGTAAAGATCCAGCGTTGAGAGGCCGTTTTCAGTAGTCGTCAGTTGCGCCACCGAGCGGTCGATTGCCCCCAGTTGCCCGACCATCGTGGCATAGGTCGACCGCAGGGTATCGAACGAGGTGGTGGTTAACAATTCGTCGGTTTGACGCTCTATCAGCAAGGTGTCTTGCAGAACGTCTTGTCGCGCTTGCAAGTGCACCAGGCGCTCTTGCGCCAGTTGACGGGTGGCTGTGTTCGCGTTGCGCAAGGCATACACCGCAGTGGCGCCGCCGGCCAATATCAATGTCGCCAGCACGAGCACAACCAGCATGAACTGAGCGCGCAACGACTGCGGCAACAGTCGCTGAAAAGCGGATGCTGGCTGGGACGGCGATACCTCTGTCAGCGTTTCCATAGGGCGCGGTACCTGTCCCTGTAGCCATTGTCAGGGTCGTACTGAAAGCTATCGCCCCCTTCTAAACTGGCATTGTTAGCATTGACCAGATGGGTAGGCATCACGAATCCGCTAACGGGCTGCCCGGCGATCAGACGATTCAGTTCGTCCATCACCTGCCAACCTTGCAGATTCAGTGGCTCGGCCACGGTAGCGGTCTGGTAGGTTTTGGCCTGGATACGCAAAAATGCCGATGCACTGCCATCTCCTGCCGAAATCAGGCTGAGTTTGTCGGCAGCGACTCCTGCATTAGTCAGGGCGGCGATGGCGTAGTCAAAATAGATATCGTTGATAGCCAGCGCATGCGTCCAGCGCTCGCCATGTTGTAGCAGCAGTTGCCTGGCGATCGCCGGCATTTGCTCGCTGGCTTGCGAAATGGCGACATCACGCACCTCAAGCAGCGTACAGCCTTTGCAGGCGCGAATGATGTCCTCCATGGCCTTGGCCTTCGCCATCGCGATGCTGTACCTGCTGTCTGTCAGGATCACCACGCCTGCGTGTCCATCGGATTGTGCCACTGCGGCCATGGCGGCAAGTTGGGCGGTTTTTATGGGTTGGCTGGTGACGTTCATGGCAACGGGGGTACCCGGGATCGGGCCGGGTTGTGCTCCGGCATGCCAACCCACAACTGGTATGCCCCGACGGCTGAAGGCAGTCAGCGCCGGGTTATTTTCAATGGCGTCGGAACCGCATATCACGATGCCGTCTGGTTTGGCCGCCAGCGCATCGGCCATCGCCTTCGCTCGCCCGGCCGATGTCCCATCGGCGTCGAACACCTTGAGCGTCCAGCGCATGACCACAGCAGCCTCGCGTGCGCCTTGCGCGACGGCGATGATTCCACCGTTGCGAAGGTCTTCGGTGACGAAGGCAATGACTTTGCCGGGCGGGGCGCCAGGGCCGGATTCAGGGCCATTCCAGGGGGGCGTTTTTAGAGTCGCCGTGGCAACTACTTCCTGGGCTTGCGTGACGAACGCGATGGCCTGTTCAGCGTCTAGCGGATTGGGCGAGCGCAACAACTCCTCGCCATACCCAGGATCTGCCGCAAAGAGGAGAAACACAGAAATTGAAATTATCACGGCCACGCCAGAGCGCTTCGGACGACCGAGGCGTCTTTCTCCTATGACCGGGGTCGCACCGCTGCAATCACGAATATATTCTTCCATGACATCCTTTTTCGATGAAAAGCCAGTACCGCTGAAATCCCTTGGGATGCATCAGTGTTCTGTCATCAGGCCCTTGGGGCAGAGTGCATGTACTTCGTTTCCGGTGCCACGAGAAAGAGTGGGGGCCGGAAAGGGCCGAAGGTTGGTTATATCCTTGACCACATTAAGGCGTTTTACAAGGTGGTCTTCCCCTAATAAAAACGGCGCCTGAAGGCGCCGTTTTTATTCTAGGTTTACAAGCGCGTATTACTTACCCGTCCAACGTTTCAGCACCAACGTGGCGTTAGTGCCACCGAAACCAAAGCTGTTGCTCATGACCTGATCGATCTTCGCGTTTTCACGGGTCTTGGTCAGGATTGGCATGTCTGCGACAACCGGGTCCAGCTCGTCGATGTTGGCGGAGCCGGCAATGAAGTTGCCTTCCATCATCAGCAGGCAGTAGATCGCTTCATGCACGCCGGCGGCGCCCAAGGAGTGACCAGACAGGCTTTTGGTAGAGCTGATGACTGGGGCGTTAGTGCCGAAGACTTCACGCACGCCTTCCATCTCTTTCGCATCGCCTACCGGCGTAGAAGTACCGTGGGTGTTGATGTAATCAATCGGCCCTTCAATGGTAGACATTGCCATCTGCATGCAGCGGATGGCGCCTTCGCCACTTGGCGCGACCATGTCGTAGCCATCGGACGTTGCACCGTAGCCGACGATTTCGGCATAGATTTTCGCGCCGCGCGCCAGTGCATGTTCCAGCTCTTCAACCACCACCATGCCGCCGCCACCAGCGATGACGAAACCGTCACGTTTGGCATCGTAGGCACGGGAGGCTTTTTCCGGGGTTTCGTTGTACTGGGTCGACAAGGCGCCCATGGCGTCGAACAGGAACGACTGGCTCCAATGTTCTTCTTCGCCACCACCGGCGAAAACGATGTCTTGTTTACCCATCTGGATCTGTTCCATGGCGGTGCCGATGCAGTGAGCACTGGTCGCGCAGGCGGAAGAGATGGAGTAGTTCAGACCCTTGATCTTGAACGGGGTTGCCAGACACGCGGAAACGGTGCTGCCCATGGTCCGCGTAACGCGGTATGGACCGACGCGCTTGACGCCTTTTTCGCGCAGGATATCCAGCGCTTCCATCTGGTTCAGCGTCGATGCGCCACCGCTGCCGGCAACCAGGCCAGTGCGGGGGTTGGACACTTGATCATCGCTCAGGCCTGAGTCGGCAATAGCGTCTTTCATGGCCAGGTACGCATACGCTGCGGCGTGGCCAACGAAGCGATAGATCTTGCGATCGATCAGTTCTTCGAGGTTGAGGTCAATGGAGCCGGAAACCTGGCTGCGCAGACCCATTTCGGCATATTCCGGATTAAAACGGATGCCAGGGCGGCTTGCACGCAAGTTGGCGGAAACGGTGTCTTTGTCATTGCCCAAGCAGGAAACAATGCCCAGACCAGTGATAACGACGCGGCGCATGCGGATACCCTTAGAAATTTTCAGTGGAAGTGAACAGGCCGACCCGAAGGCCTTCGGCGCTGTAGATTTCGCGACCATCAACGCTCACGGTACCGTCGGCAATTGCCAGGACCAGTTTGCCTTTCATGGTGCGTTTGATCTGGATGTTATAGGTGATCTTCTTCGCGGTAGGCAGTACCTGGCCGAAAAACTTCACTTCGCCAGAGCCCAGTGCGCGACCACGGCCAGGGTTACCCTGCCAGCCGAGGTAAAAGCCAACGAGCTGCCACATGGCATCGAGACCCAGGCAACCAGGCATGACCGGGTCACCCTCGAAGTGACAGGCGAAAAACCACAGGTCGGGATTGATGTCCAGCTCGGCGACCAATTCACCTTTGCCGTACTTGCCACCCTCTTTGCTGATATGGGTGATGCGATCCACCATCAGCATGTTCGGGGCGGGCAGTTGCGCATTACCTGGGCCAAACAGCTCGCCGCGACTGCAGCGCAGCAGGTCTTCCCGGGTATAGGCGTTTTGTTGGGTCATGCGAGCTCCTCAATAATCCTGTGCGGCAGGGTGGGGCGTTACGTGCCCCGAATAACCAGTCCTGGCCGGATGACGCGCCAGATCTCAGCCGTCAGCCTACTCATAGACTATTGCGTTGTAGTGAAAGTCACAGCACAAGCGGAATGAAAGCACACTTGTGCACTGAAATCATAATCCAAGCAGCTTTTACTGCTGATTTGGCCATCAAGACTGCCGTAATTTATCATTTATCGCCAGTCGCAGGTGTCGGAAGGGGCAGCCAATGCTGAAGAACTTGCTGTAAATCAGTACGTTTGAACGGCTTGGCCAAATAATCACTCATTCCTGCCTGCAGGCAACGCTCCCGATCGCCGTGTAACGCGTTGGCGGTCAGGGCGATAATCGGCACCTGAGCACGTGCCGGTAATTGGCGTATTTGTCGCGTGGCTTCGTAACCGTCGATTACCGGCAGTCGGCAATCCATCAGAATAGCCGCAAAATTATTGGCTTCTACCGCCCGTACAGCCTGGGCACCATCGCTCGCCACACTGACTTTGAAGCCGAGGCTGCGCAGCATGGCTTCGATAACGGTCTGGTTGACCGGATTGTCTTCGACAAGTAGGACCTGCTGATTTCTGCCATCGTCATTTTCAACAACGGCGGGCGTTATTTTTTCAGGTGTCTTGTGTTTGTATAACGTCAACGGTATTTCCAGGGTAAAGACCGAGCCTATACCTTCCTCACTTTTAGCGCGCAGTGTCCCGCCCATGCGCTCTGCTAGCGTGCGTGCGATAGGTAGGCCCAATCCAGTGCCACCGTAACGCCGTGAGATAGAACTGTCGGCTTGCTGAAACGCATTGAACATAAGCTCAAGACGCTCGGCAGAAATACCAATGCCGCTGTCGCGAACGATGCAGGTAAACCAGATCAATTCATGGTCCAGCGGTTGCCACTGGGTTTCAACCTGGACGCTACCCAGCTCGGTGAATTTCATCGCATTGCCGA
>NZ_JAMFRV010000165.1 GCF_026224925.1 Pseudomonas sp.
CTGGCCACGTCCTGCACAAAGGTTGGTTTGGCCCGCCGTACAATGTCAAATACCGACGCATAACCCAACGTCTCCATGGCCGTCACGAAGCTTGTTCGGTTGTCGCTACGCTCCGCTCCGGGGGGCTGTTTTTTCGCCAGGTTGGCGATTAGGGAAAACGGCGTGTCGTCCATAATGGTGAAGCTCCATAAACAGCAAGAACCTCAGCATTGTTTAAATTAACCAGCCCGTCTACCTGTTATAAATAACAGGTAGACTTTTTTTTGATAAAAAACAGCGGGTTAGGATTAAGAATGATTGGTTGTTAACAGTAGTTCGTTTTTGAATATTAATCGATCCAGTAAACACCACTGTCATATCTGACAGTATTTCATTATTTGCACGTTTGCTAAGGTGTATTTACAGGCACGCCTTAGAGTCGGCCTTCACTTCAACCGGACACTCCTATGCACGCCCATACACCGACACTCGCTGTTCAAGACCCGAGGGGATTGGTGGTCCGCACTGTGCAGTATTGGCGCCAAGCCAGTGAAGAACTTCTAGATGTCCGCATTACTCATCAACAGCACGATGCAGTAGGGCGTGCGCTGGGCAGTCGTGATCCACGCTTGTTTAACCTTGCTCTCGCCGGTGACGAAGGGGTGCCTTTCAATTTTATCCAGCGATACAGTTTGTCCGGTTTGGTGTTGTCGACCGACTCGGTAGACGCGGGGTGGCGGGTTGCTCTGAATGGCGAGGCGGGCCAGGCAGTTGAGGCGTGGGATGGGCGCGACGGGCATACATTGATGCAATACGACGAGCTGTTGCGACCGCAATCCGCGCTTGAGCAAGCCGCTGGCGGAGCTCTGCAGGTGAGTGAGCGCTTCGCTTATGCCGACGCGCAGGCTGCCGGCCACAATCTCTGCGGCCAGTTGGTGCGTCATGACGACACGGCGGGTACCTGTCGGTTTCAGGAGTACAGCATGGGTGGTGCGCTGCTGCAGCAGACTCGATGGTTTCTCAACAGCATCGAGCCACCGGACTGGCCACCCACCGAGGTCGAGCGCGATGAGTTGCTTGAGACGGGTGTTGGTGCCACGACAATGGCTGATTTCAATCCGCTGGGCGAAACCCTAAGTCAAACCGATGCCGCGGGTAATATTCAGCGTTTCAGCTCGACGGTGGCGGGCGAGCTTAGGCAAGCCAGTGTGCAATTGGGGGGGCAGGTAGAGCAGGTCTTGGTTAGTAATCTGCGTTATGACGCGTTAGGCAATACGCAAAGCGAGACGGCTGGTAATGGCGTGGTTACCGCCCGTTACTACGATGCTGCTAGTGGTCAATTGCAACGTATCACGGCACAGAAAAGAGACAACACAGTGCTGCAGGATTTGAATTACCGATACGACCCTAGCGGTAATATCTTGCGTATTGAAAATACTGCACAAACGACAAAGTACTTTCGTAATCAGGCCATTGAACCGGTCAATGTTTATGTTTACGACACGCTTTATCAATTGATCCAGGCCACGGGTTATGAATCGGTTAATCCAGTGACGGGCCCGGATCTGCCACCCTTTCAATCGCCCGGTGTCGATCCCGGTCAGTTGGCTAATTACACTCAACGTTATGCTTATGATGCGGCCGGTAACGTGCAAACCCTTACCCATGTGGGCGGCCAAAATTATACCCGCGAAATGATCACCGCTCGCTACTCCAACCGAAGCTTGCCGGTAGTGAGCGATCATAGGCCTGATGAAGCAGAGTTGGCCGCAGGTTTTGACGCAAGCGGCAACCTGCGCGCGCTGCAACCTGGCCAAGCGCTGGTTTGGGATCAACGAAGCCAATTACGCCAAGTAACCCCGGTGGTGCGTGACGACGGTGAAGACGACTACGAGCGTTACCTCTATGGCGGTGGTGGTCAGCGTGTGCGTAAAGTCCGCATGACTCAAGCTGCCAGCGTTTCCCACTGCGCCGAAGTGCGCTACTTGCCGGGGCTGGAAATTCGCACTAACACCGCTACCGGTGAAACCCTCCACGTCATAAGCGTCTCGGCGTGCCGCGTGTTGCATTGGGTGGAAGGTAAGCCCGAAGAAGTGGCCAATGATCAATTGCGCTATAGCCTCGCCGACCATCTGGGGTCTAGCACTACAGAATTGGACGGGCAAGGCAATGTGATCAGTCAGGAAAGCTATTACCCGTTTGGTGGCACGGCATGCTGGGCCGGAAGAAACGCAGTAGAAGCGAGCTATAAAACGATTCGGTATTCAGGCAAGGAGCTGGATGCATCGGGGCTTTATTACTACGGTTTTCGGTATTACGCGCCTTGGCTGGCGAGGTGGATAAACCCGGACCCGGCAGGGGCTGTGGATGGGTTGAATCTTTATGTGATGGTGGGGAATCAGCCTGTTAATAAAGTCGATTCAAACGGACTTGTCGGGGAGCTACCCGCTGAACTTGAGGATCTACCTAAGCGTGTCGCAAAATACCTTTTTTCTTCAGGCCTAGCATTAACTCAGCCTGTAGAAGAGGCCGCCCGCGCTCAGAGGTGGATGGATGATTTAATTAAAGACAAGGGTAAAAGCCGGCGTAAATATGGGCCGCTTATATGGGGGGCAGCACAAAAAGATTATTTTAAGCACGAAAAAGCGCTGTTGAACATTTCTGCGGGCGGAACACTGACTGCCGAGTTGGAAAAAGGAATCCATATATTTTGGAGCACAAACGCTGGCGCTAAATACATACGAAGTATGAGCACTGCCGTGACCTTGGGTTCATCACCGCCTCAGAACTTAAGCGCGGCACACGCTGGAGCGTTGGGGGAGTTACAGGCGAACCTTGGCGATGCCGGGACGATAAAATTGAGTCACGCCACTAAAACGAAAAGCTTCGATCCCGCACTAGAATTGTTAAATAAACTTAATGGCGAACCCGGCCATACGATTCGTCTTGTCAAGAGGTCGATAAAAAATCGTCCTGAAATGTCAGGCGTACTTTATCGGGGAGCACGCATTGACGATGTCAGCATGTATCAGGAAGGGGCTGTGTTGGAGACCAGTAGTTTTGCTGCATTTTCTCCAGACAGGTCGACAGCCATGTCATTTTTAGGCGGAAAATTTCATCACAGCAGCGTGATGAATAATACGCAACCGGTTTTATTTATTGTAGGTGGCGGCGCGAAGCAGTTGCACACTTCCCTCAGTGAAGATGAGGGGCTTTTTGCGCCAGAGACAAAATTCAAAATCACTACAGTTGTGAGCAAAACGACCCACCGTGAGGTATTTATCGATCAACTAAAACTAGGCGTTAAAGGGCGTCACGCTTGGATGTAGAACGGCGGACTGCGCTTGAAACTGTTGAACTTGATGTTCGGTAAGTGCAACGGAGCCTCCTTGTTGGCTCCGTTGTCCGGGAAGGTATCGGAGGTTACTAAATCTCTACCGCCAAGCTCTCACTGATCTTCTTCTGCCAAATCGCAGGGCCGGTGTTGTGTACGGACTCACCTTTGGTGTCCACCGCAACGGTGGCCGGCATGTCGGTCACGTCGAACTCGTAGATCGCTTCCATGCCCATTTCAGGGAACGCCAGCACGCGGGATTTCTTGATCGCCTGGGCGACCAGGTAAGCAGCGCCGCCAACGACCATCAAGTACACCGCTTTATGGTCTTTGATCGCCTCGATAGCGGTTGGGCCGCGCTCGGATTTGCCGATCATGCCCAGCAAACCGGTTTGCTCAAGGATCTGGCGCGTGAACTTGTCCATCCGCGTCGCGGTAGTCGGACCAGCGGGGCCAACCACTTCATCACGCACCGGATCAACCGGGCCGACGTAGTAGATGAAACGACCCTTGAGGTCTACCGGCAAGGTTTCGCCGCGGTCCAGCATCTCGACCATGCGTTTGTGCGCCGCATCGCGGCCGGTGAGCATTTTGCCGTTGAGGAGCAAGGTTTCGCCCGGCTTCCAGCTCTGCACTTCTTCCGGCGTCAGGGTGTCGAGGTTGACGCGGCGAGCAGATGGGCCGGCTTCCCAGACGATGTCCGGGTACGCGTCCAACGGCGGTGCTTCTTGCGCAGCCGGACCACTGCCGTCGAGCACGAAGTGCGTGTGACGGGTGGCGGCGCAGTTCGGGATAATGCATACCGGCAGCGAGGCGGCGTGTGTCGGGTAATCCATGATCTTGACGTCGAGCACGGTGGTCAGGCCACCAAGGCCTTGAGCGCCGATCCCGAGCTGGTTGACCTTCTCGAACAGTTCCAGGCGTAGCTCTTCGATACGGCTGGAAGGACCACGCAGTTTCAACTCGTGGATGTCGATAGGGTCCATCAATACTTGCTTGGCCATGACAGCGGCTTTTTCTGCGGTGCCCCCGATTCCAATGCCGAGCATGCCTGGCGGGCACCAGCCAGCGCCCATGGTCGGAACGGTCTTGAGCACCCAGTCGACGATCGAGTCAGACGGGTTGAGCATGGCCATTTTCGATTTGTTTTCCGAGCCGCCGCCTTTGGCTGCCACGTCCACTTCCACGGTGTTGCCTGGAACGATGGAGTAATGGATCACCGCCGGGGTGTTGTCCTTGGTGTTTTTTCGAGCACCGGCCGGGTCGGCCAGAATCGAA
>NZ_JAMFRV010000166.1 GCF_026224925.1 Pseudomonas sp.
CTATCGTCTACCTCATCGGGGATCTGTTCAAGATTAGCGGCCAGCGCTTCTTCGGCATCACTCTGGATCGCCACTGGCTGTTTGTTGGCCAGGCTTTGGGCGATTTCATCAATGCTCGCTGCCAGGCTGGCCGCGGCCCCGTCAATCAAGTACTCGCGCGCCTCGGCCGGCAATTGAGTCTCGCGGTGAGCGCCCAGACCGGACAAATAGCTGAGCAAAGTGTGCGATAGCACCAGGAAGCGAAAGCCAACGTCGGCTTCTTTACGAAAGTGTCCCGGCTCCATCAGCATGTTGGCCAAGGTCGTCGACAGTGCAGCGTCTGCGTTGTGCGCGTTGCGCCGAGCCAAGCGATAAGCCAGGTCGTCGTTCTTGCCTGCGGCGTACTGCTGCATAATTTGCCGCAGGTAGATGCTGTTGCAGGTGAGCGTGTTCGCCAACACCTTGTTCAACTTGCGACCCTGCCAGTCCGGCAAAAACAGGAACACCGCGAGGCCCGCGATCAGGCTGCCGAGCAACGTGTCAAACAAGCGTGGCAGGAACAATCCGTAGCTGT
The DNA here is from genome assembly GCF_026224925.1 of Pseudomonas sp. Lineage (GTDB taxonomy): Bacteria > Pseudomonadota > Gammaproteobacteria > Pseudomonadales > Pseudomonadaceae > Aquipseudomonas. Next base: position 554 of record NZ_JAMFRV010000166.1, read on the forward strand.
CGCCGACCTGATTGAAGCAGAACAGAATCATCAGGGTGATTGCCGCCGTCGCCAAGGTGTAGCGCGTGGTCCGGTTTACGAAGAACACCATGCCCGCGATAACGGCAAATGACGATTGAACCAGCGGGCTCGGAAACAGATCGAACAGCGCCCATCCTGCGGTCAAGCCGATGGCGGTCCCGATTATACGTTGCACCAACTTGCGTCGCGTCGCGCCGTAGCTGGGTTGGCAGACAAACAGTGTGGTCAGCAAAATCCAGTAACCCTGGGACGGGTGCACCACGTGGACCATGCCGTAGCCGACGCTCAATGCCAGCGGCAGGCGCAAGGCGTGGCGAAACAGCAGCGACGTAGGGGTCAGTTGCAATCGAACGCGGTTCCACATGTCCTTGAGGTTGCGCGGTGAGCGGTCGAGCAGGCTGCTGTCGGTAGCGTCCGTCAGGCTGTCGGGGTTGCTGGCGTCTTTCAACAATCGGTCGAGGGTGGTCAGGTTCGCCGCCAGTGCGCGCAATGAGCGCAACAGCCCTCGCCACGCCGGGTTGCTCTGAATGCGTAAATGCTCCATCGAGGCTTGAAGATCGTCCAGCGCATGGGTAAAGCTCTCGTCGTAGACAAAAGGCTGGCGCAGTTGAATGGTTTCAGAGAGTCGCCGACACGCGGCCCCTTGCTGGCGCAGTAGCCGTAGGCAGCGGAATAGCACGTCGCTGTGGAAGAACGCTTCGGTCAGCGCATTGTAGGGGTAGTGTGACGAACTGGCGCGTTCGTGGATGTCTTGGGCGAGAAAATACAACTTCAGGTAGCGGTTGACCTTGGCCCCGGGACGACCGTCGCCCACGCGGTTAAGGATAATTTCCTTCGCGCCATTGAGTGCCGCAACGACTCGGCCATTTTGTTGCGCCAAGGCCAGGCGACGACTTTCAAGGTCCAGTTGTCGAATCGGCTCGAACAGGGTCGACTTGAGCTCCAGGTAACGGCCCAACTCGTTAAACAGCCTGGCCAGGCTTTGTTGCACCGGTTGATTGGAAAACAGCATCTGCCAGAGCACGGACAATAGGCCATACCACGCGGCGCCAGCGACCAACAGCATAGGCTCATGCCAAAAATCAGTGACTTCACCGCCGCGCTGATCAACCCCGATCATGGTGTAAACCGACAATATCAAGGTTGCCGAGGCTATGGCGCCGTAACGCCCGCCCAGTGCCCCCAGCATGGTCAGGCAAAACGCCGCGATGGCCAGTGCGCAGCCAAAAATCAGCGGATAGGGAAACAGTAACTCGACCGACAGTGACGCAACGCTGAAGCACACCAGGGTCACTGCGAGTGCATTCAAGCGGCCTTGCCAGCTGTCATCGGTCTCGGACAGGGCGCTGGCGATAATGCCGAGGAACACCGGAATTAGCAGGTCCATTTCGTTCTGGAACCAACACAGTGCCATGCTCCCGGTCAGCGCAATGAATACGCGCACGCTGTAGCTGAACTTATCCAGCGCCCACAAACGACGGAGCGTATGACGAAAGGTTGGTGATGACATAAGTAAGCTAACGGCCTTGTTCGCTATTGATCCAGATCTAGCTAAGTATCTACAGCGCTAAGTGTCGGCTGTACATACGATTTAGCAAAAATCTTTCAACAAACACTGCAAATCCCTGTGGGACCGAATCTATTCGGGAAGGAAACAGCGCGGTCTTTCAAACAAACTGCGCCGCCGCATAAGCTGATGCCCAAGCCCATTGGAAGTTGAAACCGCCCAAATGGCCGCTGACGTCCAGCACTTCACCGATGAAATACAGCCCCGGTGATTTTAGTGATTCCATGGTTTTGGACGACACTTCCCGGGTGTCGATGCCGCCGAGGGTCACTTCTGCCGTGCGATAGCCTTCGGTTCCGGCGGGCACTACTTGCCAGGACGCAAGCTTTTCGGCAACGTCGTGGAGTTCGGCGGGTGTGTATTGCTTCATCGGTTTGGACACGAACCAATGCTCAGCGATCAGGTTGGCCATCTTCTTGGTGAAGATTTCGCCCAGCAGGGTCTTCAGTTCGCTGTTGGGGCGTTCGGCTTGCTGCTGCAATAACCATTCAGGCACGTCGTGGTCTGGCAGTAGGTTGATCTCGACCGCTTCACCGGGATTCCAGAACGAAGAAATCTGCAAAATCGCCGGTCCACTCAAGCCTCGGTGAGTGAACAGGATGTTTTCGCGAAAGCTGGTGTCATTGCAGCTGACCAAGCAATCCACCGAAGTGCCGGACAGCTCGGTGCACAGCACTTTGAGTTGGTCAGTAATGGTGAAAGGCACCAGCCCGGCGCGGGTTGGCAGCAGGCTATGACCGAACTGCTTGCCGACTTGATAGCCGAAGCCAGTCGCGCCCAGCGTCGGGATCGAGAGCCCGCCAGTGGCGATCACCAATGACTGGCAATTCAAGGGGCCCAGCGTAGTGCCGAGGCTGTACCCGTCGTCCGTTTTTTCGATGTTTTGTACCGATGTGTCCAAATGCAGGCTGACACCGGCTTGTTCGCATTCGGTGAGCAGTAGCTCAAGGATGTCGCTGGATTTGTTATCGCAGAACAGCTGGCCGAGCTTCTTCTCGTGGTACGCCACGCCATGCTTGGCCACCAGTGCGATGAAATCCCACTGGGTATAACGCGCCAGCGCGGATTTGCAGAAGTGCGGGTTTTGCGAGAGGAAATTGTTCGGCTCGGTGTACATATTGGTGAAGTTGCAGCGTCCACCGCCGGACATGAGGATTTTTTTGCCGGCCTTGTTCGCGTGATCAATCAGCATCACCTTGCGTCCGCGATTGGCGGCAGTGAGCGCGCACATCAAGCCTGCGGCGCCAGCGCCGATGATCACAACGTCAGTAACGGGCAAAGCGAAATCCTCGGGTAACGGTTAGATCTTTATGGTCTGACTGACCCCTTCCCGAATGAATTCGGTCCCACAGAGATTCCTATCACCCCTGTGGGACCGAATTCATTCGGGAAGCTTTTTTGGGGTCTTACAAAATCCGAACCCGCAGCGAGCGGCCTTTGATTTTGCCGTTGTTCAAACGCTCCAGCGCTTGCATGGCCACGACGCTTTCGACGGCCACATATGCCTGGAAATCGAAAATGGCGATTTTACCGACTTGGGTACCGGGAATGCCGGCATCGCCGGTCAAGGCGCCAAGAATGTCGCCAGGGCGAACCTTGTCCTTACGGCCCGCGCCGATCACCAGCGTGGTCATGGTCGGTTGCAGCGGTGCGCCGCCTTTGCTTTTCAGATCGTCCAGTTGTTCCCACTTCAGCGGGGCTTTCTGCACGTCTTCAATGGCCCGTGCACGGTGCGCTTCGGACGGGGCAACAAGGCTGATCGCCAGACCTTTCTCACCCGCGCGGCCGGTACGGCCTACGCGGTGAATGTGCATTTCTGAATCGCGCGCCAGTTCTACGTTGAGCACCATGTCCAGCGCATCAATGTCCAGACCGCGAGCCGCTACGTCGGTGGCAACCAATACCGAGGTACTGCGGTTGGAGAACATCGCCAGCACTTGGTCACGGTCACGCTGTTCCAGATCACCGTGCAGGCCGACAGCGGAAATGCCTTTGGCGGTCAGGTGATCGACCACTTCCTGGCATTGTTGCTTGGTGAAGCAGAACGCGACGCAAGACTGCGGGCGGAAATGTCCCAGCACTTTAACTACCGCGCTAAGGCGATCTTCCGGAGTGATTTCGTAGAAATGCTGCTCGATCTGGGTGTCAGCGTGCAGCGCCTCGACCTTGACCGTTTGCGGGTCACGCATGAACTTCGACGACAACTGCTTGATACCCGTTGGGTAGGTCGCCGAAAACAGCAGGGTCTGACGCTTTTTCGGCGTCTGCTCAATGATGTTTTCGATGGAGTCGTAGAAACCCATGTCGAGCATGCGGTCGGCTTCATCGAGGATCAGCGTGTTCAAGCCATCCAGAACCAGCGAGCCTTTGCGCAAGTGCTGCTGAATACGTCCCGGAGTACCGACGATGATGTGCGCGCCGTGCTCCAGCGAGCCAATTTGCGGGCCGAACGAGACGCCGCCGCACAAGGTCAGGACCTTGATGTTGTCTTCCGAGCGCGCCAGGCGACGGATTTCTTTCGCCACCTGGTCAGCCAGCTCACGGGTTGGGCACAGCACCAACGCCTGGCAACCGAAGAAGCGCGGGTTGATCGGGTTGAGCAAGCCAATGCCGAACGCAGCGGTCTTGCCGCTACCGGTTTTGGCCTGAGCGATCAGGTCCATACCCTTGAGAATCACCGGCAGGCTCTGCGCCTGAATCGGCGTCATTTCGGCGTAACCAAGGGACTCCAGGTTAGCCAACATGGGTGCGGAAAGAGGCAGTGAGTTAAAAGCGGTGCTAGTCACGGGACGGGCCTGCAAAACAAAATGTCGCGCAGTGTATCAGGTCGCAGCCCCATCTTATTCGTGGATATCGGGTTCCGGACGAGGAACACTGCGCCCGCCTTGAGGGGGTAACTGCAGAAAAATCCCCGCAGCCAGCATCGATAGCACGCCAACGCAGAGAAACGTCATTTGGAACGCCCCCAATAAGCTGCTCACTTCACCGCTGGTAATGTCATCGGTAAAGCCGCCAAGCAACGCTGCGGCGCAGGCCACGCCCAGGCTCAAGGACAATTGCGCCACCACCGACAGCAGGCTGTTTCCGCTGGCGGCACTGGCATCGTCAAGGTCAATCAGGGTTACGGCATTCATGGCGGTAAATTGCAGCGAGTTCACCGCACCCATAAAGCCGAGGTGGATCAGCAGCAACCAATACGGGGTTTGTGCATCGACCAGACCCAGACTGGCCAGCAGCAAGCCCAGCAGAAACGTATTGGCAGTGAGTACGATGCGAAAACCCAGACGCTCAATGAGCGGGCGTGCCAATGATTTGGAAATCATCGCGGCAACCGCCAATGGGATCATGCTCATCCCCGCTTGGGACGGCGAATAACCCAGCGCCACTTGCAACAACAGTGGCACGAGAAACGGTAGGGCGCCGCTGCCCAGGCGCGAGAACAAGTTGCCGAAAATGCCCACGGCAAATGACCGAGTACGAAATAGCGCGGGGGCAAACAGCGGGTAATTGATATTCCCGGCCCGCAGCCAGTAAGCCGCCAAACACGCCATCCCGCCAAACAACAGCAGGACCACGCGCATGTGCGGCAGATGTAATTCACCCAAACCTTCAAGCGCGATAGTAATCAGCACCATTGAGGCGCCGAACAACATAAAGCCGATGCCGTCAAAACGCGTACGACCGCCGCCTGGCAAGTTCGGCACTAGCGCGTTGATGGCGTAGCAACCGATCAGACCTACTGGGATATTGATCAGGAATATCCAGTGCCAGCTCAGGTACTCGACCATCCAGCCACCCACGGTCGGCCCCATCAACGGCCCGAGCAAGCCGGGCACGGTGATGAAACTCATGATCCGTACCAGCTCAGATCGCGGGTAGGCGCGCAATACAATCAAGCGCCCAATGGGCACCATCAATGCACCGCCCAGGCCTTGCACCACCCGCGCCGCGACCAGCATGCCCAGTGAGCTGGACAACGCGCACAGCAGCGAACCGATGCTGAACAGCAAAATGGCACCGAAGAAAATCCGCTTGATGCCAAACCGGTCGGCGATCCAGCCCGAGGCCGGGATCAACAGCGCCACGGTGAGCATGTACGCAATGACTACCGACTGCATGCGCAATGGGTCTTCGTTCAGCGAGCGGGCCATGGCTGGCAGGGCGGTATTAAGGATTGTGCCATCAAGGCTTTGCATGAAAAACGCGATGGCGACGACCCATGGCAACCAGCGCAGGGTTCGGGCATCCAGAATCGGTGTGCTGGTTGGCATACGTTCCTTAGAGCGTGAGGGTCAAACGGCTGATCAACGCACCCGGCAGCAGGTTAGACGCGGTTTGACGTTGACTATAGGTGCTCGCCGACAGAATCAGTTCCCTTTCGTTGGTCAACGCTTCAAGGGCGCTGCCGAGCAAACTGTAGGCGCTGTCGTCGAAACGCATGGTGCTGACAGGCGCTTTGATTTCTCCATCTTCGACCCAAAATGTCGCGAAGCGGGTCATGCCGGTTAAGCGCGCAGCCGATTGATCAGAGAAGTTCAGGTACCACAGGTTGCTGATGTACAGGCCGGTGCCGAGCTGTTTGAGGATGTCTTTCAGCGCCAGGGTGCCAGCCGCCATGCTCAGTGCGCTGGGTGATTCGCCACCGCCCGCGCCGTTGGCCTTCAAACCATATTCAGCGGCACTGCGCGAGCCGACCATTTGTTCGTGAGCGCGGCCTTCGCTGACCAGTGACAGGTCGCGGCGCGGGTAGCCTTCGCCGGAGAAGGCCGGCGATAACGACCCGGTGATCTGCTCGTCCAGGTTCACCAGCGGGCTGAGTTGCGCGTCGCCGTTGTACAGGCGCTGCAATGGACTGGTTTTGCTAGCGATGGCGTCGGCAGAAAAACCACCCCAGCACAGCAAGCCAAGGACTTCTTCAAGCGCTGCCGGGGCCAGGTACGCGCGGTATTGGCCGGGCGCCAAGGTGTGTAAGGGTCGGCTGAGAAATTCGAGTTGATCGCGGGCTTGCTGGAAGCGCTGGACGAATGCTTCGTCGCACCAACTGTCCCCGGCATAACTGGCCTTTACGGCTTCGCCGTTGGCATGAAACAGGCTCCAGTCGAAGTTGAAACTGTTTGCATGGTGCCAGCCCAGTGCGCCCCAGGAGCTGGCGAAACCCCTGTAGAGCGGACCAGCGGCATAAAAGCCCACTAGGTCCAGGCCTTCGGCCAATTCGCTGATCTGCGCCAGCACGTGTGCGCTGTCCGGCAGTGGCTGATCCTGGATGTTGCTGATCTGCCAGTCTTCAGTGTTCGGTAGCAAATACGGGTCCTGTGGCAGCAGCACCACTGTTTCGCGCAGTTGCTGCAGGGCGTCGTTCAAGCGTGCTTGATCAACCTCAGCATCGCCGGACAACGTCAGGTGCAAGTCAGCATGACGCCCGTCGTTGATCAATTTGAGGTTCAGGCTGGCCTGCTGCACATGCCCGGCCTGGCGTACTTTGCCGTGGTTGAAACGGATGAATTCCGACGCTTCGGCGTTGTAGGACAAGGAAAACGCTTCTGGATCGGCCGTCGCGCCGCGCAGCCAGTCAACCAGCGCTGCGAACTGTTGTTGCTGAGTGAGGTGTTCCATCAAGCGTCCCCTCCGAATACATCGACCTGCGAAAACACGCAGGCGGGTGAGGCGTGACCTACGCGCACCACTTGGTTGGGTTCGCCTTTACCGCAGTTGGGCGTGCCGAGCACTTTGAAGGTACTGGCATCGCCGACAGCAGTGAGGTTGCGCCAGAAGTGCGCGGAAATAGCCCGGTAGTTCGGGTTTTTCACTATGCCTTTGAGTTCGCCGTTCTCGATCAGTTGGCCCCACTCGCAGCCAAACTGGAACTTGTTGCGCGCGTCATCGATGGACCATGAGCGGTTGGTCGACATCATGATGCCGTGCTCGATATTGCCGATCAGTTGCTCAATAGGCTGGTCGCCGGGCTCGATGTTCAAGTTAGCCATGCGGTCGATGGGCGGACGATTCCAGCTGCATGCGCGGCTGTTGGCAACGCCCTCCATGCCGGCGCGGTATTGCGACAACGCGCCGCCCAATGGCCGCTCCAGAGTCCCGTTGCGGATCAGGAATTGTTTGCTGGCAGGGGTGCCGTCATCATCGTGGCTATAGCTCGCCAACTGTTCCGGAATAGACGGATCGAACGTTACATTGAGCAGTTTTGAGCCGTATTGCAGGCTGCCGAAGTCGCTGGCTTTAACGAAACTGGTGCCAGCGTAATTACGTTCGTCACCGAGAATCCGGTCCAGCTCCAGCGGATGGCCGATAGATTCATGGATCTGCAGCACCATCTGATCGGGCATCAGCAACAGGTCTCGCGGACCCGATGGCGTGTTCGGCGCCATGATCAATTGCAGCGCCTGATTGGCGACCTGTGCCGCGGAGCCGATCAATCCGCAACTGCTAATGACTTCCGCACCGCCTTGCTGGCCGAAATTATCACGGCCGAAGCTGCGGGTCTGACTGTCAGTGCCGTCGTACGCGGTGACGCTCAAACCGGGATAGACATACCGCTGCGACTGACGAATCTCGGCACCGGCGGTGTTCAAGTAAATCTGCTCGACGTTTTCCAGGCCAAGGCTGACCTGCCAGCTGACCAAGCGTTTGTCGCTGGGCACGGCTGACGATTCGGTGGAAAGCAGTTGGTAGCAATCGCCCAGCGAAGGGAAAGCGTGGTCCAGGTTAGGCGATAAGTAGTCGGCGCGACTGTTGGAAACCGGCTGATCGCGCAGGTCCAGCAGGGCGTAGGGCGCAAGAAGGCGAGCGTGCTGCTCGGCTTGTTCGAGGGCTGCTTGCAGCCCGCGTTGGGACAGATCATTGGTGGCGGCATAGGCTTCGACGCCGTTGACGCGAACGGTCAGCATCGCGCCTTCGTCAGTGCTCAGGTGCGGCGGTTCAGCAACGTTTTTGCGCACGGACAAGTGTTGGCTGGTTTGTCGGACGTAACGCAGGGAGAAGAATTGGGCAGTGCTGCGCAAGACGGCAAACCGCTGCTTGAGCTGAGCAGAGAAATCGAACATGCAAATGGCTCCATTAAATGGGCTGATGCCTTCGCGAATGAATTCGCTTCACAGGGGCTTAGGCGGATCTACTGTGGGAGCGAATTCATTCGCGAAGGCCGCGACGCGGAGAATCAGATGCACCGCGCGGACAGCTTCCCGAATAAATTCGGTCCCACAGTGGACCCCGCAACTGTGCAAATCTACTGTGGGGCGAATGCATTCGCGAGTGGCCTGATCGATTAAACCGGGCAACCCTTGCTGCGCAGAATCGCATCAAAGCGATCCGGGTCTAGCGTGCCAGCTTCGATGGCCGCCAAGGTAGCTTGTTCACGGGCCAGCAAATCTTTGCAGCGCACCAACAACTCCGGCAGTTCGGCGCGGGCTGCGGCAACGACGCCATCACCGTCACCAATCATTAGGTCACCGGGCATTACCAGCATGCCTGCGCAGGAAATAGGTACGTTGATTTCGCCGCCACCGTCAGTGCTAGGACCGCGATGCACGCCGCCGATGGCGTAGGCCGGAAGTTCACCGGTCTGCCATTCATCAAGGTCGCGCAACGCGCCGTTGATGACCACGCCAACGATGCCGGCTTTAAGGGCCATGGCGCGCATGATGCCGCCGAATACCGCACGGGTCAGGTCGGCGCTGCCATCGATCACCAATACATCGCCCGGGCGGGCCATTTGCATGGCTTTAAGAATCATCAGGTTGTCGCCAGGGCGAACGCGAACGGTCAGGGCGCTGCCGAGCATCGGCGTATTGCCGTGAAAAGCTTTAAGACCCAAGCCACCCACATTGCGGCCCAGACAGTCGCTGACCGCTGCGGCGGGGATTTTGCTAAAGGCTTGAAGCCATGTTGGGTCGAGGGGTTCAGCGTTTGGATTGATCAAATAGCCGGTGGGCCATGTGCTCGAAGAAACTACATCAAACATGAGAAAGCCTCGTGGCCAGTCAGTGCCGGCTTGTCGGTTAAAGCGGGGGTGATCGTTTGCGTAGCAATAGATTAGGCCTGCGCACAAGTCGGATCAAGCGCGGACAAGTGAGGTAATGGTCTATGAGGTGTGTGGGATGGGGGTGTTTTGCAGGTAGGACGCCTTCCCGAATAAATTCGGTCCCACAGGCAATCGCAGATTTTCTGTAGGAGCGAACTTGTTCGCGAAGGGCGCGCCGCCAATATTACTGGATGGCCCGCAGCGGTTTACCCCGCGCGGGCTTGTCACCCGCCACATAGTAATCAGCAGTGCTACGCGGCAACGGAGCACGGCCACGGATCTTGTCGGCGATTTTCTCGGCGATCATGATCGTCGGCGCATTCAGGTTGCCCGTAGTGATCAGCGGCATGATCGAAGCATCCACCACACGCAAGCCCTGCAAACCATGAACACGACCCTCACCATCAACCACGGCCATGTCATCGGTGCCCATTTTGCATGAGCACGACGGGTGGAACGCGGTTTCGGCGTGTTCGCGCACGAACTGATCAAGTTGCTCATCCGTCTGTACTTCAATACCTGGGCTGATTTCGCGACCCCGGTACGGGTCAAGCGCCGGTTGCTGCATGATTTCCCGAGTCAGGCGGATGCCGTCGCGAAACTCCTGCCAGTCCTGCTCGGTGGCCATGTAATTGAACAGGATGCTCGGGTACTCGCGTGGGTCTTTGGATTTCACTTGAACGCGGCCACGGCTTGGGGAGCGCATCGAACCCACGTGAGCCTGAAAGCCATGCTCTTTCACGCCATTGCTGCCGTTGTAGTTAATCGCCACCGGCAGGAAGTGGTACTGGATGTTCGGCCATTCGAACTCATCGCTCGAGCGAATGAAACCGCCCGCTTCGAACTGGTTGCTGGCGCCGATGCCTTTGCCGAGAAACATCCACTCTGCGCCGATGGCAGGTTGGTTCCACCACAACAGCGATGGGTACAGCGAAACCGGTTGGGTACAACCGTATTGCAGATACATCTCCAAGTGGTCTTGCAGGTTCTGACCTACGCCAGGCAAGTCATGCACCACTGGAATATCCAGTTTGCTCAATACGTCGGCCGGGCCGACACCAGAGCGCTGCAGGATTTGCGGCGAAGCAATCGCGCCGCCGCACAGCAAGACTTCTTTGCGCGCTTTGGCTTCGATGCGCACGTCGCTGTCGCCCACCAGATAAGCCACGCCGACCGCGCGCTTGCCGTCGAACAGAATTCGGTCGGTCAGTGCGTGGGTAACGATGGTCAGCGTCGAGCGTTGTTTGGCTTGATCGAGGTAACCGCGAGCGGTGCTGGCGCGACGACCGTTCGGGGTCACGGTACGGTCCATTGGGCCGAAACCTTCTTGCTGATAACCATTGAGGTCGTCAGTGCGCGGATAACCGGCCTGCACGCCGGCTTCTACCATGGCGTGAAACAGTGGATTGTTCCCCGCTTTAGGCGTGGTCACGCTGATCGGGCCGTCACCACCGTGGAAGTCGTTCGGGCCGATGTCACGGGTTTCAGCTTTACGGAAATACGGCAGGCAATCGAGGTAGCTCCAGTTTTCCAGGCCGGGGTTTTTGGCCCAGCCATCGTAGTCCATGGCGTTACCACGGATGTAGCACATACCGTTGATTAACGAAGAGCCGCCGAGACCCTTGCCGCGGCCACACTCCATGCGACGGTTGTCCATGTGTGGTTCTGGGTCGGTTTCATAACCCCAGTTATAGCGACGACCTTGCAATGGGAACGCCAGTGCAGCAGGCATTTGTGTACGAAAATCGAAACGATAATCCGGGCCGCCCGCTTCAAGCAGCAGCACGGTGACGCCTGGGTCTTCAGTTAGACGGGTCGCCAGAGTATTACCGGCAGAGCCGGCACCGATAATGATGTAGTCGAATTCTTGGGACATTAAATGCACCCCTGTGATGAGAACTTCTGTAGGAGCGAACTTGTTCGCGAGGCGATTTGCCGGCAAACGGCATCAATCCTTCGCCAACAAGTTGGCTCCTACAGAGGCATGCATTCCCCCTGTGGGAGCGAATTTATTCGCGAAGAGGCCGGCGGGGATCAAAACACCGAGGTGTACTCGCCCAACTCAACCTGCACCGACTTGATCCGGGTGTATTGCGCCAACGAGCTGATCCCGTTCTCACGGCCGACGCCCGATTGCTTGTAGCCGCCGACCGGCATTTCTGCCGCGGACTCGCCCCAGGCGTTAATCCAGCAGATGCCGGCTTCAAGCTGGTGAATCACACGGTGGGCGCGGTTCAGGTCTTTGGTCACGACTCCAGCCGCCAAGCCGAACTCGGTGTCGTTGGCGCGGCGGATGACTTCTTCTTCGGTGTCGTAGCTGAGGATGCTCATCACCGGGCCGAAGATCTCTTCGCGGACGATGGTCATGTCGTCGGTGCAATCAGTGAATACCGTGGCCGAGACGAATGCGCCTTTGGCGAATTCGCCGTCAGTTAGACGCTCGCCGCCGCACAGCAGGCGGGCGCCTTCTTCTTTGCCTTTGGCGATATAACCCAGCACGCTTTCCATGTGGGCGAAGCTCACCAGTGGACCGAAGTTGGTGTTTTCATCCTGTGGGCTGCCGACTCGAATGCGCTTAACACGCTCAAGAATTTTGGCCTCGAAAGCGGCTTTCAATGAGCTAGGAACGAACACTCGGGTGCCGTTGGTGCAGACCTGGCCGGAGCTGTAGAAGTTGGCCATCATCGCAGTGTCGGCGGCGCGGTCGAGGTCGGCGTCGTCGAAAATGATCAGCGGCGACTTACCGCCCAACTCCATGGTCACGTCTTTGAGCGAAGAACTCGACGCGCTGGCCATGACTTTCTTGCCGGTGTCGGTGCCGCCCGTGAAGGAGATTTTTTCGATGCGTGGGTGTTCGGTCAACCACGTGCCGACTTCGCGGCCGCTGCCGGTCAGTACGTTGAACACGCCATCTGGAACGCCGGCTGCGGTGTAGATCTCCGCCAGTTTCAAGGTGGTCAGTGAGGTTACTTCGCTCGGCTTGAAAATCATCGCGTTGCCAGCGGCCAATGCCGGGGCGGACTTCCACAGGGCGATTTGGATCGGGTAGTTCCAGGCGCCAATACCGGCCACCACACCCAACGGCTCACGGCGGGTGTAAACGAAAGAAGTACTGCGCAGCGGGATCTGTTCGCCTTCAATAGCGGGCACCAGGCCTGCGTAGTATTCCAGCACGTCAGCACCGGTCACGATGTCGACGTAACGGGTTTCGGACACTGCTTTACCGGTGTCGAGGGTTTCCAGATCCGCCAGTTCATCGTTGCGCTCACGCAGGATGTCCACGGCGCGACGCAGAATGCGCGAACGCTGCATGGCAGTCATGGCGGCCCAGATTTTTTGGCCTTTTTCAGCGCTGACCACCGCCCGTTCAACGTCGTCTTTGCCCGCACGTTGTACCAATGCAAGGACTTCGCCATTGGCCGGGTTGATAGCCTCGAAGGTAGCGTCGCTACTGGAATCGACGTAACCGCCGTCGATGTAGAGTTTTTGCAGTTCGAATCGGGCCATGGTGTCCTCGCAAGTTCTGTGTGTCTGGCTTCAGGGCTAGTGTGCTAATACGCTTGGGTGCGCTAGCTCGCCTGTTTCGCCAGTTGTAAGTCCATATATTCGTAAGCAATTTGCTGTGCTTGGTCGGTGTCGAAAGCATCTCCCGACAGCGCGCCACGCAACCACAAACCATCGATCAATGCCGCCAGGCCGCGAGCGGCGTTGCGTGCGTCGTCCTGCGACAGCACACGGCGGAATTGGCAGCACAGGTTTGAATACAGGCGGTGATCGTTGATCCGCTGCAGCCTGTGCAAAGACGGCTGGTGCATGCTGGTGGCCCAGAAGGCCAGCCAGGTTTTCATCGCCGGGCCGTTGACTTGGCTGGCGTCGAAGTTACCTTCGATGATGACCTGAAGATGAGCCCGTGGGCTGTCGTCGTTCAGCGCCAGGCGGCGGTCGTGAACGCTCTCGCTGAGGGCGTTCATCAAGTGGCGCATAGTCGCTGCGATCAGGCCATTTTTGTCCTGAAAGTAGTGGCTGATAATTCCGTTAGACACACCCGCCAAGCGAGCTATCAGCGCAATGCTGGCGTCCCCCATCCCAACCTGATCGACCGCCTCTAATGTGGCGTGGATCAACTGCTGACGGCGAATGGGTTGCATACCGACCTTGGGCATATCAAGCGTCTCCTTTGATCGCCGAGTGGTCATTTAGTGATCGTTTCGGCGAAAGCCAGTCTATTTACTTTTTATTGAACGTTCAATCAATAAAAAGCAATGGGCGGATAGTAGAGCTGTTTTTGTGGCGATTTTCCAGGGGTGTGAACGAGGGTGTGTCAGTTGTTTTGTGTGATGGCATTCGCTAATGAATTCGTTCCCACAGACCGACCGAAATCCCCTGTAGGAGCGAATTCATTCGCGAAGGTGTCAGCCTAGATTTTTGCCCAGCAGCGCGTGGTAAAGCTCGCTGTCGCCAAGGATGCCGACCACTTTGTTGTCTTCTTGCAGGACCAGTTTGTTGCCGGTCTGGTAGCGAATCTGCAGCGCGTCGCGCATGCCGATGTCGGAATGCACCACGGTCGGGAGACGGCTCAGGGTGTCCATTGCCTGACCCGGAGCCCAGTTTTGCAGGTTGAAATTGGCAGCGCCCTGACGTGCACCATTGATGATGTTGCCTTCGCCTAGGCCAATCCAGGAATCGCCGCTCGGATCGAGGCACACCTCGCCGTTGACGCGGGTGCAGTTATCCAACGTGCGCATCAAGCTGCGGCCGCACAATACGTTGAGCGGGTTGGTGTGAGCAACGAAGGTCCGCACGTAATCATCGGCCGGGTTGAGGACGATTTCTTCAGGTTTGCTGTACTGGATGATCCGGCCGTCTTTCATGATCGCGATGCGGCTGCCGAGCTTGAGGGCTTCATCAAGGTCGTGGCTTACGAAGACGATGGTCTTGCTCAGCTTACGCTGCAGTTCCAGCAGTTCGTCTTGCAGGCCTTGGCGGATCAGCGGGTCTAGAGCCGAAAACGGTTCGTCCATCAACAAAATATCGGCATCCATCGCCAGGGCGCGGGCCAGGCCGACGCGCTGTTGCATACCACCGGACAGTTCGTCGGGTTTCTTGTTGCGCCATTGGGCCAGGCCCACCAGTTCAAGTTTTTCATCCACCAGCTTGCGGCATTCTTCAAGTGGGCGGTGCTGCATTTCCAGGCCGAAACTGATGTTCTCGCGAACTGTGAGCCAAGGCATCAATGCAAATTTTTGGAAGACCATGGCTATGCGCTTGGTGCGCATCAATTTCAGTTCAGCGGGTGTGCACGATGCGATGTTGATTTGCGCGCCTTCGTGCTCAACGAACAACTTGCCGCGGCTGACCGTGTTCAGTCCGTTGATGCAGCGCAACAGGCTGGATTTTCCGGAACCGGAAAGCCCCATCAAGACGCAGATTTCGCCTTTCTCGATGTCCAGGCTGGCGTTTTCAACGCCGACAATTTGCCCGGTCTGTTTCAGGATCTGGTCGCGTGTCATGCCCTTATCGAGCAGCTTCAGGGCCTCACGTGGGTCCTTGGAGAAGACAACGTCTACGTTCTCAAAGCGGATTATGCTCATGCGTCACCCCCTATTCTTGCGTCAGGTTGTTTGCAGATACGGTCGAGCATGATCGCCAGTAATACGATTGCCAGGCCGGCTTCGAAGCCCAAAGCGATGTCCGCCGTGTTCAGTGCGTTGACCACCGGTTTACCCAGGCCGTCAGCGCCGACCAATGCCGCGATCACAACCATCGACAGCGACAGCATGATGCACTGGGTAATGCCCGCCGCGATGCTAGGCATGGCGTGGGGCAGTTCGATGCGCGAGAGCAGTTGGCTACGTGAACAGCCGAACGCTTTACCAGCATCCAACAGCTCTTGTGGTACATCGCGAATACCGAGGTAGGTCAGGCGGATCGGCGCAGCAATCGCAAACACCACTGTCGAGATCAGGCCGGGTACTACGCCCAGACCGAACAGGGTCAGGGTTGGGATCAGGTAAACAAAAGTCGGAACCGTTTGCATCAGGTCAAGGACCGGCCGCATGAGGGTATAGAACATCGGTTTGTGCGCAGCGACGATGCCCAGTGGCACCCCGATGATGACGCAGACAAAGGTAGCGAATAGCACCTGCGCCAGGGTTTCCATGGTTTCTTGCCAATAGCCCAGGTTCAGGATCAACAAAAAAGAAATGATGACGAAAGCGGTGAGGCCCCATTTGCGCTGAATGTAATGCGCGAGCAGCGCGATCAAGCCAATCAATGCCAGCGGATTGAACCAGGTCAGTGCGAATGTCACGCCATGGATCATTGTTTCCAGGGTCGTGGCAATTAAATCGAAATAGTTGGCGCCGTGTTTCGTCAGCCATTCAACGAACGCTGCGATGTACTGGCCCAGAGGGATTTTGTGATCAGTCAGCATGGTATTGAACGTCCGCATGCGGGGGAATAAATACAACAGCAGACGGGCGAACCCGTCTGCACACGAGTTACTTCGCCAGCTTGGCTTTAACGGCCTCCAGGCCTGGTTTACCGTCTACGGTGGTGACGCCGGCCAACCAGGTATTAAGTACCTGTGGGTTCTTCTTCAGCCAAGCAGTAGCGGCTACATCCGGTTTCATCTTGTCGTCCAGGACGTTGCCCATCAGCGAGCTTTCCATGTTCAGCGTGAACTGCAGGTTTTTCAGCAACTGGCCAACGTTGCTGCATTCCTGGGTGTAGCCTTTGCGGGTGTTGGTGTAGATGGTTGCCTGACCGAAGTTCGGGCCGAAATAATCGTCACCGCCAGTCAGGTACTTCATTTTGAAGCGGGTGTTCATTGGATGCGGTTCCCAGCCCAGGAACACCACCGCGGTGTTGCGGCGCTGAGCGCGGTCCACTTGCGACAGCATGCCTGCTTCGCTCGACTCGACAACCTTGAAGCCGGCGTCTTTCAGGCCAAAAGCATTTTTGTCGATCATGCTTTGGATCAGGCGGTTACCGTCGTTACCCGGTTCGATGCCGTAGATCTTGCCGTCGAGCTCTTTCTTGAATTTAGCGATGTCGGCAAAGTCATGCAGACCCTTGTCGTACAGTTCCTGAGGAACGGCCAGCGTGTACTTGGCGTTTTCCAGGTTGGCGCGAACGGTTTCAACAGTGCCCGCGTCGCGGTAGGCCTTGATGTCGTTCTCCATCGTTGGCATCCAGTTGCCAAGGAAAACGTCCATGTTTTTGCCGTCCGCCAGCGATTTGTAGGTCACTGGAACGGAAATCATCGTGGTCTTGGTTTTGTAGCCGAGAGCGTCGAGGATCACGCTGGTGGTCGCGGTGGTGACCGTGATGTCGGTCCAGCCGACATCTGAAAAGTTGACGGTGTCACACTGCGCCGGTTCTGCGGCTTGCGCCAACAGCGGGAGACTCAGTGCGGCGGCCAACAGCAACGTTTGAGAACCTTTCATCGATGCACTCCTGAGTGTTTTCTTCTCGTCATCAGCCTGTAACGACTGACGCGGTTTATGTGGTTAAGCGTGTTGCAGCTGAATGACTAGGCGTTTCACACAACAGCCCTACCACTGCGCCTGGCAATCGACTCGAGACTGATCATGTAGCAGGCGAAAACAAACGCCTACAGGGGTAGTCGCATCCAGTACACACAGGGTCGCATCCAGTGTCGGCAACGTCGCTTACAGATTTTTTAGTAGGCACAAAGGCACTTTTCAAGTGTCACTGCGGCACCCGACTAACCAAAACGGTCGCAAAACCTATTGCGCAGCCACTCCGGGTCAATACGACGTTGGTGGGTATGGGTGAGTCGGTGTCAGACGTCGTGCGTCTGGGCAAAAGCCCGATGATGCGCCCATCTCGGCGGATAGCAGCTTCAGCGTAGCAGCTCCGTCACCAGGCGCTTTGGGCGCCAGGAGTCTCGACTACAGAGGGTTTGCGGTAATGGCTATCAGCGTGTTCGACCTGTTCAAGATCGGTATCGGCCCCTCCAGCTCTCACACTGTAGGACCCATGCGCGCCGCAGCACTGTTCACCCAAGGGTTGCGTGAACGTGGTGAGTTAGACCAAGTGCGTCGCATCGAAGTTCGTCTGTACGGTTCGTTGTCAGCCACCGGCATCGGCCATGGCAGCGATAACGCCGTTATCATGGGCCTAATGAATCAATGGCCAGACTCGATTGACCCATCGCAGATTGGCTTGAGCATCGAGACCCTGAAAGAAACCAACACCTTGTTGCTCGATGGCCATTTGCCGATTTCTTTCGATTGGCAACGCGACATGCTGCTCATCGATGAAAACCTGCCGTTTCACCCCAACGCCATGACCCTGATTGCCGAAGGCGAGGCGGGCGAATTGCACCGCGACACGTATTACTCGGTGGGTGGTGGTTTTGTCGTCGATGAGGCTCAGGCCGCCAGCGGCGTGCTGGACATGGATCGCACTGAACTGCCTTACGACTTCTCCAGCGCGGACGAGCTGCTTCGGCTGTGTAAACAGCACGGTTTGCGTGTTTCGCAGTTGATGATGGCCAACGAGAAGATCTGGCGCAGCGAGGAGGAGATCCGCAGCAGCCTGATGCGTTTGTGGCGTGCCATGCAGGATTGCGTTGAGCAGGGCCTCAAACATGAAGGTATTTTGCCGGGCGGTTTGAATGTACGTCGTCGCGCTGCACGCTTGCACCGCAGCTTGCAGGAGTTGGGTAAGCCGAACGTCATCGGTTCGACCCTCAGCGCCATGGAGTGGGTCAACCTGTTCGCCTTGGCGGTCAACGAAGAGAACGCGGCAGGCGGCCGTATGGTGACGGCGCCGACCAATGGCGCGGCGGGCATTATCCCGGCAGTACTGCATTACTTCGTCAAGTTCAGCGAGGAAGTCAGCGAGGCCAACGTGGTCGATTATCTGCTGGCAGCTGCCGCGATTGGCATCCTGTGCAAAAAGAACGCATCGATCTCAGGGGCTGAAGTGGGTTGTCAGGGCGAAGTCGGCTCTGCCTGCGCCATGGCTGCGGCGGGGTTGGCAGATATTCTGGGCGCTACGCCGGAGCAGTTGTGCAACGCGGCGGAAATCGGCCTTGAGCATAACCTTGGCCTGACCTGCGACCCGGTGGGCGGCTTGGTGCAAGTGCCGTGCATTGAGCGCAACGCGATTGCTGCGGTGAAAGCGATCAACGCTGCGCAGATGGCCTTGCGTGGCGACGGTCAGCATTTCATCTCCCTGGACCGGGTGATCCGCACTATGCGCGACACCGGCGCGGATATGCACGACAAGTACAAAGAAACCTCGCGCGGTGGCTTGGCGGTGAGTGCGGTTGAGTGTTGAGAATGCTTTGACGCTTTCCCGAATGAATTCGGTCCTACAGGTTTATCGCATAACACTGTAGGACCGAATTCATTCGGGAAGCTCTTATAATTCCCAGTCATTGCCCGGTTATAGATCACGCTGCCCGCCCACCGCCACCTTTTAGCGCGTCGGCGTATTCACCCGTTTGAATAGACCTTGCGCCGTCGACCGCTGGTCTGTTCGTGCACCGCAGTGACACTCCTTTAGTCTGACCCGACACGCCCTTCACACAAGTGCTACCGAAGTGCTCAATCTCCCGGAAGCCCACGAACCACGTGGGGTCGCGCCCTTATAACTGTCTTTGGTCATCCTCCTTATATAGACGCATCCCGACGTCGTTTTCAGGTTTTATTGAATGCCCATTCAACTTAGGCATGGCATTTGCGTTGTGATACTCAACATCCTCCCACGCATGGAGGAGATAACAAGAGCCTCCGCCTGAGGCCATCAACCGCTTAGTGTGAGGAGATACCGCGATGACTTCGTTCAACTCTGGTGCCCAGGCCCAGCCCCAGAACCGCACGCCTCAATCCATCGGCTTTTTGCTGCTGGACAACTTCACGCTGATCTCGCTGGCTTCCGCCGTAGAGCCGCTGCGGATGGCCAACCAGCTGTCCGGTCGCGAGCTGTATCGCTGGTCCACACTGAGCGCTGATGGGAACCAGGTTTGGGCCAGTGATGGCTTGCAGATCACCCCCGATGCGTCCATGCATAAAGCCCCGGTGCTCGACACCGTGATTGTCTGCGGCGGCGTCGGCATCCAGCGTACTGTGACCCGTGAACATGTGAGCTGGCTGCAAAGCCAGGCACGTCAATCGCGTCGCCTTGGCGCCGTGTGCACCGGCAGTTGGGCACTGGCTTGCGCCGGCTTGCTCGACGGTTTCGATTGCAGCGTGCACTGGGAGTGCCTGGCTTCGATGCAGGAAGCGTTTCCGCGTGTGGCAATGAGCACTCGCTTGTTCACCCTCGACCGTAATCGCTTTACCAGTTCGGGCGGCACCGCGCCGCTGGACATGATGCTGCACTTGATCAGTCGCGATCACGGTCGTGAGCTGTCGGCGGCGATCTCTGAAATGTTCGTCTACGAGCGCATCCGCAACGAGCAAGATCACCAGCGTGTGCCGCTTAAGCACATGCTCGGCACTAATCAGCCTAAATTGCAGGAAATCGTTGCGCTGATGGAGGCCAACCTCGAAGAACCGATCGACTTGGACGAACTGGCGGTGTATGTCGCGGTTTCCCGGCGTCAGTTGGAGCGTCTGTTCCAGAAATACCTGCATTGTTCGCCGTCGCGTTATTACTTGAAGCTGCGCTTGATCCGCGCCCGGCAACTGCTTAAACAGACGCCAATGTCGATCATCGAAGTGGCGTCGGTGTGTGGCTTTGTTTCTACGCCGCACTTTTCAAAATGCTACCGCGAATATTTCGGCATTCCACCACGCGACGAGCGCGTAGGTTCCAATACTGCGCAGCAAGTAGCGATGCTGCCAATCCCGCAATCACTGGTACTGACACCGCTTTCAGGGCCTTTGTCGGCACTGAGTCAGGCGCGTAATGAATCGACGTTTGCGAGTGTGAGGTTGTAAGCAGATAAAGGGACGATGTTTGCACCTGTGGGACCGAATTCATTCGGGAAGGCGGTGTATCGGGTATGGCCCTTTCCCGAATGAATTCGGTCCCACAGGGCATCAAAGCAGCTATCTGTCACCCATGGCTCTGTTTATAGCTCGCCAACGCGGGCAACAGCTGTTGATCAATCGCCTGACGAACTGCCGGCAGGATGGTCGCGCTGCCAGTCAGCATTTGTTCGATCATTCGCCGCAGTGCCGTGGCCCGCGCTTCGGTCAGGCCGCACACCGCTTGGGCGCACGCTTGTTCTGCGCTAGCGCCGGGGGATGTGTCGAACCCTAGCGACCTGAGTTGGCCGAGCAGGTCTTCTTGGTCAATCAAGTCCGCATGCATCATGTCGTCTGCTCCTTTTATTCGGTATGGGTCGATTCTCGTTGCGCGCTTGCGTGTCGGCAAGACCCTGCATGAGCAATGGCCGGTATACCTATGAACAGGTCGTTTTCAGCTGCCTCGCTCCTTTTGCATTTTTTGGTCTGGGGCAAAGTCATGTAAACTTTGCGGCCTTCCAGGAGCAGCCATGAATTACCGCCACGCTTTCCACGCCGGCAACCACGCCGATGTGTTCAAACACTTGACCCTGACTCGCTTGATCGCCCTCATGGCGCGCAAGGAGCAGCCGTTCGCCTATATCGACAGCCACGCCGGGATTGGTCTGTACGACCTCAAGGGCGATCAGGCCAGCCGCACCGGTGAATGGCTCGAAGGCGTTGGTCGTTTGTGGGGTGCGTCGGATCTGCCGGCGCTCACGGCTGACTATATGCAAGTGCTGCACGACATGAACCCTGACGGTGAATTGCGTTATTACCCAGGTTCCCCGGAGATTGCCCGCCGCCTGACCCGCGAGCGCGAGCGCATTCTACTCAACGAGAAGCACCCGGAAGACGGGCGTCTACTCAAAGAGAACATGCGCGGTGATCGCCGTGTCGCTGTGCACTTGGGCGAAGGCTGGCATGTGCCGCGCGCGCTGCTGCCGGTGGCGGAAAAACGGGGTTTGCTGTTAATCGACCCGCCGTTCGAGCAATTGGACGAGATGAAGCGTTGCGCCGTGGCGTTGAAAGAAACCATCGGACGCATGCGTCAGACCGTGGCGGCAATCTGGTACCCGATCAAAGACACACGTCAGTTGCGTCGGTTCTATCAGGACTTGGCCGAGACCGGCGCGCCGAAGTTGTTGCGCGTGGAGTTGTTCGTGCACCCGCTGAATACGCCGCAGAGCTTGAACGGTTCAGGTCTGGTTATTGCCAACCCACCTTGGGGTCTAGAGGAGGAACTGCGCGAATTGATGCCGTGGTTGGCCAAGACTTTGGGGCAAACCCAGGGTGGCTGGCAGATGGATTGGTTGATTGCGGAGTAAGTAGGGCGCCAGATTAATCTTCTGCGATGGATCTGGCCTCTTCGCGAATGAATTCGCTCCCACAGGGGTAACCGGGCGTTACCGTAGGAGCGAATTCATTCGCGAAAGCGTCTTTTTAGGCGCCACACCTCTTCAAGCCGGCAAACAAACCCCAGTCCCACCCAGCCCGCAGTACCCAGCCGGGTTCTTCGCCAGGTATTGCTGGTGATACGCCTCGGCGTAATAGAACGTCGGTGCTTCTTCGACTTCAGTGGTAATCGGCCCCAAGCCTGCTTTGTCCAGCTCAGCCTGGAACGCTGCTTTGCTGGCGATGGCTGCTGCTAACTGTGCTTCGTTAGTGCAATAAATCACTGAGCGGTATTGCGTGCCGATGTCATTGCCCTGACGCATGCCTTGAGTCGGGTTATGGGCTTCCCAGAACACTTTCAGCAGGGCTTCGTAAGTAGTGTGTTCGGTGTCATAGACCACCAGTACCACTTCGCTGTGGCCAGTCAGCCCGGAGCAGACTTCTTCGTAAGTCGGGTTCGGGGTGAAGCCGCCAGCGTAACCTGCCGACGTACTGTGTACGCCCGGTTGCTGCCACAGGCGACGTTCGGCGCCCCAGAAGCAGCCCAGACCGAAGATCGCGAAATCGACACTGCCCGGGAACGGACCCAGCAGCGGGTTACCATTGACGAAATGTTTCTCTGGTACGGTCATCGGTGTTTCACGGCCTGGCAACGCTTGCTGGGCAGTGGGCAATTCGTTCTTGTTCACGAGTATCTCCGAGCGCAAAGCCATGATTCATGTCCTCTCGATAGCGCGAGTTAACTGAATGGGTTGGTCGATGAGGTCTTAAAGAGGTAGTTGAGGGTATGCCGACAGTTTGCCCGACAGTTCAGGCTTGAGGGAAGAGGCGAGAGTGGAATCAGGACAGGCGTAGTATTTGAGGCCGCAGTGGATTAGTCCAATTGCGGATCAGGCAAAGGACCGCGCGGGTAGCGTCGCAGTTTATCGATCAAGTCCTGGCCAGGGATCGGTCGGTCGAACAGGTAGCCTTGCCCCACATCGCAACGGTGACGCCGCAGGAATGCCAACTGCTCAGCGGTTTCTATCCCCTCAGCCACGACCTTGAGCTTGAGGTTATGCGCCATGGCAATCACCGCGGAGGTGATTTCCATGTCGTCCTGATTGTCCGGGATGTCGCGAATGAAGCTGCGGTCAATTTTGATCACGTCGATGGGGAATTTTTTCAAATAGCTGAGCGATGAATAGCCGGTGCCGAAGTCGTCCATGGCCAGGGTCAGCCCGAGTTGTTTCAGGAAGTCGAGCTGTTGACGGGTGTCATCGGTCGCTTCCAGCAGCAGCCCTTCGGTGAGTTCCAGCTCAAGCATGGTTGCCGGCAGGCGCTCTTCCTTGAGGATGTTGGCAATCGACGTCACCAGGTCCGGGTCGGAGAATTGCTTAGGCGAGACGTTGATCGCCACTTGCAGGAGGCCCGAGCCAGCGGCGGTCAACTCTTTACTCATGCGGCATGCCTGACGCGCAACCCACTTGCCGATTGGGATGATCAAGCCGGTTTCTTCCGCAACGCTGATGAATTGATCCGGGCGGATCATGCCTTTTTCCGGATGATTCCAGCGCAACAGTGCTTCCATGCCCAGTAACCGTCCACTGCGCAGGCACAGCTTGGGCTGATAGAACACTTCCAGTTCGTTTTGGGTCAGCGCGCGGCGCAGGTTGTTTTCGACGAACAGTTTGTAGCTGGCTTCGGCGTTCAGCGCTTCGGTGAACACCTGAACCTGATGTTTGCCGTTGGCTTTGGCCTTGTGCAGCGCCAGGCCGGCGTTCTTCATCAAGGTTTGCGGGTCGCGACCATGTAGCGGCGCGCACGCGAGGCCCACGGAGCCCGTCACGCTGATCAACTGGTTGTCGACGAACATCGGCTTATCAAGGGTCTTCAACACTTGGACGGCGATCTGCATGCCGGCCTCTACATCGGTGTCGTCCAGCAATACAGCAAATTCGTTACTGGCAAAACGCGCAAGGCTGCCGCTGGGGCTCAGGCTATTGCGCAAGCGTCGAGCAAGGCTGATCAGCAACTTGTCGCCGGTCTGATGGCCGAGGCTGTCGTTGATGCGTTTAAAGTTGTCGATATCCACCAACAGCAGGCTGATCGGTGTATCGCTGTCCCGGTCAAAACGCTCGTCGAGATTGCGAATGAACGCAGGGCGGTTGCCCAGGCTGGTCAGATTGTCGGTATAGGCCAAGCGCTCAATGCGTTGCTGCGCGGCCTTGGTCTGGGTGATGTCTTCGTAAATACCGATGTAATGGGTCAACTCGCGGTTGTCGCCATACACTTTGGAAATTGACAGCTGACCCCAGTACGGTTCGAGGTTTTTACGGCGGCTTTTGAATTCACCCTGCCAGCTGTTGCTCTTGACCAGGCTGGAGTTGGCGTCCAGTAGCAGTTCGTTGAGGTTTTCTAGCGCGGGCAGTTCAGACAGCCGGTACCCGTGCACTTCTTCGGTGGTGTATTGGGTGATCGCGGTGAAGCTTGGGTTGACGTACTCCACCACGCCGTCGCAGTTGACCAGCAAGAAGGCGTTGGCGCTTTGCTCTACGGCTCGCTGGAACAAGTGCAAGGAGTTGGTAGCGGTGCGCCGGTTATGGTTGTTGATAACTTGCGCAAACTGATCGGCCAATTCACCGGCAAAGGCAATTTCATCGGACTGCCATGGACGCGCAATACCCGTTTGTTCCAGGCATAAAACGCCGACTACCAGCCCGTCGATGCGAATACTGGCGTCGAGTATCGCATTGATGTCTCTGGGTATCAGGCGGTCAACCATCTCGCTGGTGCGCGGGTCGTGCAAGACATCGCTTGCATCGATGGCGCGGCTGGTATGCAGCGCTTCGAGGTAGCTCGGGAAGGTGGTGAGGTCAATGGCCTTGGGCCGCATGAACTCGCCAGTATCACGGCGGAACGCTGCAATCGGCTCCAGTTGGTTGCCGCTTAGATCCCAAATGCTCGCGCTGGAGATGTCGTAAATCTCGCAAGCGCTTTGAGTGATTAGTTGGGCTGCTTCTTGCACTGAATTCTGCGTGCTGTAGCGATGACGGGCGAGGCGCAAAATCAGGCTTTGCTGAGCGCGAACACGTTCCAGGTGCAGCAGTTGGTCATGCTGGGCACGTTGGTTGAGTTCAAGCGCAATTTGCAGGCGACTGTTTTGGGTTTCCAGGTCTGGAGACGGGGCTGCCTCGATGTTGGCGAACAGTCCTTCGACGACCATTAAATAACCGCGCAATAAGTCGCGGTTGTGCTGTCGATAACCTTCGCCGAGCTCCAGAAGGCTTATGGCGCCTTTAGAGGTGTGGAGTGTGTAGCGAATCAGATAAAAAGGACCGCTGGCCAATTGCAGTTGTACGTCGTCATGCAATTGATAGCGTGCTTCTGGCTCCATCAGGCTGGCAAAGGGCGAACCGACTAGCGCACACA
This sequence comes from Pseudomonas sp., assembly GCF_026224925.1. Taxonomy (GTDB): domain Bacteria; phylum Pseudomonadota; class Gammaproteobacteria; order Pseudomonadales; family Pseudomonadaceae; genus Aquipseudomonas. The sequence goes on from NZ_JAMFRV010000166.1 coordinate 25,968, forward strand.
ATTCAACTGCGGGCTGGCCAAGCTGTTTTTCGCAATTGGGGTCGAGGTATAACAGCGCCCAGTTAGCTTCATTCAGCCGTTCGAAACGCAACATGCCGAGCCGTGAGGGCACCGGTAATTGCGTTACTACCTCGGCCGCGGTTCGACCGGCGGCATCGGGTTGGCTTTTCATTAAGAAACTCACTTTCAAAATGCTGATCGCGCACGGGCTAATGCCCTCATGTATGTCGCGTGTGGCAAGGTTGCATCATGCAGCTCAAGCTGACAAGTGAGTACGGTGGCTTAGTGCTATAAATCTATCGGCAGCGGTAATAGTAGCTGGAGTGCAGCTGGTCGGGTTTGATAAATATCATCATCTTGCAGAAATAAAAAGATGGGCAAAAAAAGCCCCGCCAAGTTGGCGGGGTTGAGGTACGAGCGTGGCAGCTCGAAAAACGGTCAGTGCATAGAGCAAATATCTAAACCTGTGGGAGCGAATTCGTTCGCGAAGGCTGCGACGCGGTACGTCAGACAGACCGCGTTGCCAGCTTCCCGAATAAATTCGGTCCCACAGTGTGTCGCGCAGTGCAATCCTTACAGC
>NZ_JAMFRV010000167.1 GCF_026224925.1 Pseudomonas sp.
GCCATCGGAAAAAGGGCGATGACGGCAAAATGTTTAGCTTCAAAAAGCCGGTTGAACCTTACGTGATTCCTCTGGATGAGCAAGAAATGCAGGCCTACGACCGCTTGCGTGTCGGCGCCAACGCCGCCTGATTACGATTCGCAATAGCAGCAATGCCACAGAGAGAGCTAAACGCTCCAAGGACACCGTGAAATGGCCTATCAGCCTCAGGAAATCTTCTTTCGCTCCAATGCGCCGGTCACGGTCGACGAGGACAAATGCATCGCCCACAAGGGCTGCACTGTGTGTGTCGACGTCTGTCCCATGGACCTGCTGGCGATCAATCCGGCCACGCAAAAAGCCTACATGGCTTTCGACGAATGCTGGTACTGCATGCCCTGCGAAAAAGATTGCCCGACCGGCGCAGTGAAGGTGGAAATTCCTTACCTGTTGCGTTAAGTCGTGCTGCTCGCCCATTGCATTGCGCGAGCAAAAGCCATCCGGCAACCCCCGGACGCCTGAGTTATCGACCCCTCGTTTCCCACCGTGATCAGAACGCGGCGGAGACGAACACTAATAAGCTGAATCGAGGGGATACACCCATGTTATTGCGTGCCACGCTGGCCGGTTTCGTACTGGCCTCATTGACCCTTTCTGCCCACGCGGAAAACATCCGTATTGCCATTGGCACCCAAGACACCACCATCAACTGCGCTGCGGGTGGGTTGATGATTCGTGAGTTGGGGCTGCTGGAAAAATACTTGCCCCACGACGGTAAATACAAAGACGCCCACTACGAAATCGAATGGAAAAACTTCACCAGCGGCGCACCACTGACCAATGAAATGGTCGCCGGAAAGCTCGATTTTGGCGCCATGGCTGATTTCCCTGGCGCGTTCAACGGTGTGGCATTTGAGTCTGCGGGCAAGCACAGCCTGTTCATCAGCGTGTTGTCCGGCAGTATCAAGGGCAGCGGCAACGGCATCGTGGTGCCGAGCGATTCGCCGGTGCAGTCAATTGCTGAGCTCAAAGGCAAGAGTATTTCCGTACCGTTTGCCTCCAGCGCCCATGGCATGTTGCTGCGGGCCATCGCGGCGCAGGGTTGGGACCCGCTCAAAGACGTGAACATCGTTGCCCAGGCACCGGAAGTCGCAGGTTCTGCGCTGCAGGCGAACAAGATCGACGCCCATGCCGATTTTGTGCCGTTCGCCGAGTTGTTCCCTAATCGCGGTTTCGCTCGCAAAATTTACGATGGCTCACAATCCAATAGCCCGACCTTCCACGGCGCTCTGGTGGACGAAAGCTACGCCAAGCAATACCCGGAAATTGTCGTCGCTTACCTGCGCGCCGGTATAGAAGCTAATCATTTTCTGACTGCCGAGCCTGAGAAATACAGCGAACTGATCGAAAAAGTCACTGGCATCGAAGCTGAAGTGAACTACCTGTTCCACGGTCCGCTAGGGTTGCAAACCCGCGACCAGAGCTGGAAACCTGAATACCGCCAGGCGGTTGCCACCGCCATCGACACCCTGAAGCTGATGAAGAAGGCGGATCGCGGGCTGGACCTGAATACGTTCATCGACGACCAGTACATTCGTGCAGCGTTCAAGGCCTCAGGTCTCGACTACACCGCGCAACTGGCTAACTACGCCCAGTCGCCGCTCAAGGCTAACGATGCGCTGACCGGCAAGCCCATCACTGACCTGACCCACGTAGCACAAATTTGGGTCAAGGGTGAGCCCACCGTACGCAATTACGCTTCGCCCGAGTCAGCGTTTAAAGCCCTGCAAAGCCTGGACAAAGAAGGCAAAAAGGTCCGCGCGGTTTATGCCCAGGCATCGGACAGCGGTATCAAGCTGCTGGCGAATCAGGCGTGGTTCGCCAGTGACGCCAAAGGCAAGCTCAATGCGTTCCTGCTCAAGGGCCAAGCGCAGAGTTTTGCCCAGGCGCAGGGCGGCAAGGTAGTGGATTTCAACGAAGCGTTGGCTGTCCGCTAAGGCACCTTGGAGAACACCATGACCGCATCGTTGTTGCGCTGGATCCCGCGCGCTGGCTCTCTATTATTTTGCCTGTTGTTCTGGCAATTGGCGGCGAGTCATCACTGGAACTTACTACTGGTGACGTTCAGTAACGTGCCGACGCCGTTGGCAGTGGTACAGGCGGCAGTGGAGTTGGTGAACTCCGGAAAACTCGGCGAACACTTGAGCGCCAGCTTGAGTCGGGTATTCATCGGGTTCGTTGCGGCGACGCTGGTGGGTGTCGGTCTGGGGCTGGCAATCGGTCGCTCGAAATGGGCCGAAGACCTGCTCTTGCCGCCACTGGAAGTGCTGCGCCCGATTCCGGCCGTGGCGTGGATTCCGCTGGCGATTCTGATGTTTCCGTCGTCGGAACTGTCCATGGTGTTCATCACTTTTACCGGTGCCTTGTTCCCGATCCTGCTCAATACCATCCACGGTGTCGAAGGCGTCGACCCACGGTTGATTGCGTCGGCAAAAAGCTTGGGGGCAGGGCACCGGGCGATGCTGCTGGAGGTGGTGTTGCCGGGCGCTGCGCCGAGCATCATTACTGGGCTGGCGATTGGCATGGGCACCTCGTGGTTCTGTCTGGTGACCGCGGAAATGATCTCAGGCCAGTTCGGCATCGGCTACTACACCTGGGAGTCTTACACGATCCAGAACTACGCCGACATTGTGGTTGGCATGTTGCTGATTGGCGTGCTTGGCATGGGCAGCAGCCTGTTGATTAAACGTCTGGGCGGGCTGTTTACCCCCTGGAATCGACCGAGAGGAAAAGCCTGATGAGCCCGACGCAAAGCCCGGCAGGGCGCATCGATATTCGTGATCTGTCGATTACCCTCGGCGAGGAAAAACAAGCCTTCGAAGCTGTGCAGGCACTGGATTGCCAGGTCGAGCCTGGCGAATTCGTTTGCATCCTCGGGCCGTCCGGCTGTGGCAAATCGACGTTGCTTGGCGCATTGGCCGGTCACCTGCAACCGCGTCATGGCAGCTTGCTTGTAGACGGTCAGTCGGTTGTCGGGCCGTCGCCACAACGGGGTATGGTCTTTCAGCAGCACACCTTATTCCCGTGGCGCCGTGTGCGCGATAACGTCGCTTTTGGTTTGAAAATGAGTGGTGCCGGTAAAGCCGAGCGTCACGCCGCAGCCGATGAAATGCTGGCGTTGGTGGGGCTCGAAGGATTCGCCGATCGCTGGCCTGATCAACTGTCTGGCGGCATGCAGCAACGGGTCGAAATTGCCCGGGTGCTGATTAACCGTCCACGCCTGTTGCTGATGGACGAGCC